>CBHYLO010000031.1:0-16692 GCA_966128675.1 uncultured bacterium
GCCGTGTTCGTCGCATTCATCGCCACCCATCTGGATCTCGGATGGGTGCTGGACGACGCCCAGCAGAGGCTCCTGCTCTCACTGGGGCCGGAGCCATTCGGCGGAGATCGTGCGATGTGGGGGCTCGTGCTCGCGCAGATGCACGACCTCCAGGGTAACACGAGCGCGAGCAGGATCTACGCCGATTCCGCGAGACTCGCGATGGAGGCGGCGCTGCGACGGACGCCTGACGACGCCAACCTTCGCGCCAACTATGCGGTGTCGCTGGCGTACCTGGGTCAGCGCGCGGCCGCGGTGCGCGAGGGCAGGCGCGGAGTGGCTCTCCTCCCCGTGACCAAGGACGCCTATAACGGCCCGTACCAGCAACTGCAGCTCGCACGCGTGCACATCCTGCTCGGCGAACGCGAAGCGGCGCTCGACCAGCTGGAGCCGCTGCTGGCACTACCCTTCTATCTGTCGCCGGGCTGGCTCGCGATCGACCCGACCTTCGAACCCCTCCGCGGACATCCCAGGTTCGAGCGGCTGGTTCGAAGGTCTCCTTAGCACGAGCCGCGCTGCCGCGTCAGCGCACCGACCAGTCGGTCGAGAGCGCGATCGTCCCCCACGCCAGCCGCAGCTCGCCGCGCGGCGCACCGGTCTGGCCGGCCGGCTGCAGCGTCGGGATCAGCCAGAACGTGAGGCTCTCGATCGCGGCCGGCAGGGTGGCCTGCCGCAGGTCCACGCGCGCGACGTCGATCGCGGGGTCGAACGCCGTCGACGGCGCGGCCTGCGACTGCGCGCCGTTGCGCTGGATCATCAGCTTCCAGCCCGTGCGGCCCGGGATCGTCTGCAGGATGTAGCTGCCCTTCGGCACGTTCGCGCCGCCGATCACGAGGTCGACGTCGGTCGTCAGCGTCGTGGGCGCGTTGGCGCCGGTGCGCCACACCTTGTCGTACGGCACCAGGCTGTCGGTCCCCAGCCGGCGGCCGCGCAGGTGCGGCTGGCCGTAGTCGACGCGGATCTTCGCGGGCTGCGCGGCGGCGCGCGCCGCGCTGTCGACGAGCGTGAGCTCGACCTCGGTCGTGGCGCGGCCGCTCGGCGCGACGCGGATGGGGCCCTGCGCCGGCAGCGTGGTGGCGGTCGCCGCGAGCGCGAGCGCGGGGACGACGGACGAGAGTCGCATGACGGGAGACGTCGGAGGTGAGGCGTTGGCGGGGGGAGCCGTCGAGAATCTGGCCGCCCTCCCGGCGCAGGTCCACCCTGCCGCGCGTCCCTGACGCCGTCCTGGCAGACGCGCGTCGGCGCGACCCTTCAGTGCGACCCCTCAGCGCGTCGCGTCGGCGCGCGGCCGCTCGGCGCCGTGCTCGGAGCGCACCACCTGCGCCCAGCCGAGCTCCATCCAGTCGAGCTCCTCCTCGACGCGCTGGAACGCCGCGTCGCCGATGGTCCCGTCGCTGCGCAGCGCGAGCAGGCGGTGCCGCTGCGCCTCGCCGACGGCGCGCACGACGGCCTGGTCCTCCTCGTCCGCGCCGTCGTCGACCACGACGGGCGCCCGCATCGCCTCGGCCCGCTCGGACTCGGCGTGCTGCAGCTGGAGGGTGTAGCTCTGCCGCACGAGCCCCGCGGCGCCGTCGCGCGGGAACGGCGCGGTGGCGTCCAGCGCCGCCCGCAGCGTCTCGACGCGCGCGAGCCGCACCTCGCGGTCGACCGAGCCGTCGTCCTCCAGGCGCAGCCGCAGCAGGAGCGGGCGCAGCGTCAGCCCCTGCACGACGAGCGTCGTCAGCGTGACGCCGAACGCCGTCGTGAGGATCAGGTCGCGGAACGGGAAGGCGGTCGGCAGCGCGAGCGCCGCGGCGAGCGTCACGGTGCCGCGCATGCCGCACCACCCGACGACCGCGGCGGCGCGCGGCGTGAGCGCGACCGCGCTCTCCGGAGCCGGCAGGCCGTCCGCGCGCGGGCGGCAGAGCCACCGGCTCACCGCCGCCGCGCCGCTCACCCACGCCAGGCGCGCGAGGATCACCGCCAGCGTCACCGCCGCCGCGATCGCCGCGTACTGCACGCCCGTCGCCACGGTGAGGCGCGCCGCGATCGCCTTGAGCTGGAAGCCGACGAGGATGAACGCGAGCACGTTGAGCACGAACACCGCGACCTCCCACACCGCCCACGCGGGGATGCGGATGCGCGCCGGCATGATGTCGGGCGCGCGGCGCGACGCCGCCATCGCGTACACCACCATCGTGATGATCCCCGACAGGTGGAGGTTCTCCGCCAGGATCCAGACGAGGAAGGTGCTGCAGAACTGGAGGACGATCGCGGTCGCGACGTCGCGGATGCGCGCGTTGACCATGAGGGTCACGCGCGACAGCGCGAGCCCGAGCACGACGCTGCCGATCGTGACGACGAGGAGCGTGGGCAGCACGCTCCAGCCGGAGAGCGTGCCGGCCAGCGTCGCGCCCACCGCCATGCGGTAGATCAGCAGCGCGCTCGCGTCGTTGAAGAGGCTCTCCCCCTCGAGGATGGTGAGCAGCCGGTAGGGCGGGCGCAGCGCCTTGAGCACCGTCGTGGCGGCCGCGGCGTCCGGCGGCGCGACGATGGCGCCGAGGGCGATCGCGGCGGCCCACGGCAGCGCGGGCACCAGCAGCCGCGCGACGCCGGCGACGACGACCACCGTGAGCGCGACGGCGCCGAGCGCGAGGCTTGCGATGGGGCGCCAGTTGGCGCGCAGGTCGCGCGGGGAGGCGTCGAAGGCGGCGTCCACCAGCACGGGCGCCACGAACAGCGCGAGCGCCAGCTCGGGGTCGAGCACCAGCGTGGGCACGCCGGGCACGAGCGCGAGGGCGGCGCCCGCCAGCGCGACGAGCGCGGGGTAGGGCGCGCCCATGCGCCGCGCCAGCGCGGCGAGCGCCGCGCCGCCCAGCAGCAGCGCGATGATGATCTCGAACACCTGCATCGCTCCTCCTCGCCTCGCAGCTCGCCGGGGATGGTGCAGTGGGACTACACGTCCCGCGAAGCGACGTCAAGTAGATCTGCGGTCCGCCGCGCCATTGATTCCATCCCACGCGCGCCGCCGCTCCGACCCGGGGCGACCGACGCGCCGGACACGTCCGACACGACGGGAGCCCACGAATGCCGCAGCGCATGCCCGACCCGAACGGGGAAGTCGTCATCCGCCCGGCCGTCGCCGCCGACCTGCCGCGCCTCGGGCGCCTGGGCGCGCTGCTGGTCGAGGCACACCACGAGCTGGACGCGCGCCGCTTCCTGCCCGCGCGCGACCGCACGCCGGCCGACTACGCCGCGTTCCTCGTGCGGCAGCTCGACGACCCGGACGTCGTCCTGCTCGTGGCCGACGACCGCGGCGACGTGATCGGCTACGCGTACGGCGCGGTCGAGGGCTACGACTACATGGCGCTGCGCGGGCCGGCGGGCGTGCTGCACGACATCGTCGTGGAGCCCGACCGGCGCCGGCACGGCATCGGACGCCAGCTGCTGGACGCCGCGCTGGCGGCGCTGGCGGCGCGCGGCGCCCCGCGCGTCGTGCTGTCCACCGCCGCCGCCAACGCGGACGCGCAGCGCCTCTACGCGCGCAGCGGCTTCCGTCCGACGATGATCGAGATGACGCGCGAGTCCGACCACGGCCGCGACGACCAGGAGCCCCGCATCCGATGACCGCCACCGAACGCCCCCGCGTGATCTGCCACATGATGGCGTCCCTCGACGGCCGCATCGTCACCGAGGAGTGGCCCCTGACGCCCGGGGAGCGGCGCGAGTACGAGCAGGTGCACGCGACCTACCGGTCCGACGGGTGGCTGTGCGGCCGCATCACCATGGAGCAGCACTTCGCGGCCGGCGCGCGCTCCGACGCCGAGGTCGCCCGCACCCACGACGGCCCGCCGCGCGAGGACTTCGTGGCGCCGGGCGAGCACGCCTCGTTCGCGATCGCGGTCGATCCGCGCGGGAAGCTGGTGTGGGAGTCGGGCGACGCGGGCGGCGACCACGTGGTGGCCGTGCTCACCGAGCGCGTGTCGGACGACTACCTGGCGACGCTGCGCGCGCGCGGCGTCTCGTACCTGCTCGCGGGCCGCGACGACGTCGACCTCGCGCTCGCGCTCGCGAAGATCGGCGCGCGGCTCGGCGTGCGGACGCTGATGCTCGAAGGGGGCGGCGGCATCAACGGCAGCCTGCTGCGCGCGGGGCTGGTGGACGAGATCAGCCTGCTCGTCGCGCCGGTCGTGGACGGCCGCGTCGGGACGCCGGCGCTGTTCGACGTCGAGGGCGACGGCGTCTCGCCGCGCCGCCTGGCGCTCACGCACGTCGACCGCCGCGGCGACGACGTGCTCTGGCTGCGCTACCGCGTCGAGCCGGCGGGCGGCGCGTGACGCGCCCGCGCGCGCGGCGCTGGTGGCGCGCGCTGCTCTGGACCGCGCTCGCGCTCGTGGCGCTGCTCGCCGCGGGCGGCGGCGCGCTCTGGCTCGCGGCGCGCGAGGCGATGGGCGGCCGCATCGAGGGCGCGCGCCTGGCGCGGGCCGCGCGCTCGCCGCAGTGGCGCGACGGCCGCTTCGACAACCGGCTGCCGCGCGTCGACGGCCCGATGCTCCGCGCGCTGGGGGCGTTCGCGTTCGGCGGCTCGGAGCACCGCACGCCGGACGCGCCGCTCCCGGTGCTCGCGCGCTCGGCCGCCGACTACCGCACGCCGCCCGCGAGCGGGCTGCGCGTCACGTGGCTCGGCCACTCGACGCTGCTGCTGGAGCTCGACGGGCGGCGCGTGCTCATCGACCCGGTATGGGGCGAGCGCGCGTCGCCGTTCACGTTCATGGGCCCGCGGCGCTTCTTCGCGCCGCCGCTGCCGCTGGCCGAGCTGCCGCCGGTGGACGCGGTGGTGATCTCGCACGACCACTACGACCACCTGGACGTGCCCACGGTGCGGGCGCTCGTCGCGCGCGGCGTGCGCTGGATCGTGCCGCTCGGCGTCGGCGCGCACCTGCGCGCGTGGGGCGCGGCCGAGCGCGACGTGACGGAGCTGGACTGGTGGGAGGCGGTGCAGGTGCAGGGAATCACCGTCACCGCCACGCCCGCGCGCCACTTCTCGGGGCGCGGCCTCGGCGACCGGAACCGCACGCTGTGGGCGGGGTGGGCGTTCGCGGGCGCGACGCATCGCGTGTTCTACAGCGGCGACACCGCGCTGCACGACGAGTTCGACGACATCGGCGCGCGGCTCGGGCCGTTCGACCTGACGATGATCGAGAGCGGCGCGTACAGCGCCATGTGGGCCGACGTGCATCTCGGGCCGGAGCAGGCGGTGCTCGCGCACCGGCTGGTGCGCGGCGACGTGATGCTGCCGGTGCACTGGGGGCTGTTCGACCTCGCGCTGCACGGCTGGACGGAGCCGATGGAGCGCGTGCTGGCGGCCGCGCGGCAGGCGGACGTGCGCGTGGCGTCGCCGCGTCCGGGCGGGATGGTGGAGCCGGCGACCGTCGGCGCGCCCGAGCGGTGGTGGCCGACGGTGCCGTGGCAGAGCGCGGCCGAGGCGCCGGTGCGCTCGACGGGCGTCGCGCCGCTGCAGCGGCTCGTGCCCGCCGCGCCGCGCTGACGGTGCGCTGACGGCGCGGGGACGATGCGCTGACGGCGCGGGGACGATGCGCTGACGATGGCGGGCCGCCACCGGCGTCGGTAGTCTTCCCGGCGAGCTCTCACCCCCTCGGCCCGAGCCGAATGCCCCTCCGGCGCCCCGCGGCATCCCCCCCGGCTCCCGCGACCGTCTCGCTCGCGGTCTACGACGAGGTCCGCGCGCTGATCGTGCGCGGTCGGCTCCTGCCGGGGACGCGCGTCACCGAGGCGGACGTCGCCACGGAGCTTCGCGTCAGCCGGACGCCCGCCCGCGAGGCGCTGCGGCGCCTGCAGCAGGAGCGGCTGCTCGTGCCGACCGGGGCGAGCGACGGCGCGAAGGTGCGCCTCGCGGTGGCCCCGATGACCGCCGGCGAGGCGCGCGAGCTGTACGCCGCGGCCGGCGCGCTCGAGGGCGTCATCGCCCGCAACGTGGCGGACTGCGACGCGGACGCGCGGCTGGCGCTGGCGGCGGAGCTGGCGCGGGCGCAGGCGGCGTTCCGGCGCGAGGCGACGCGGCGCACGCCCGACTGGGACCGGCTGTTCGAGCGGCACCACGCGTTCCACGAGCTGCTGCGGGCCCGGCTGGCCGGGCCGCGCCTCCGCCTGCTGCTGGACGGGCTGCGCCCGCACCTCGACCGCTACGAGTACTTCTACGGCCGGCTCCACGAGACGGGCTTCGAGGCGACGTTCGAGGAGCACGACGCGATCGTCGCGGCCGTCGAGACGGGGCGCGCGGACGTCGCGGAGCGCGCCGTGCGGGCCAACTGGTTCAACGGGGCCGACCGGCTGGCGAAGGTCGTGCAGCGCGCCGGCGAGGCCGGACTCCTTCGCGGCCTCGCCGCGGCGCGGCAGCTGGCGGCGGAACGGCGGTAGGCGCCGTCTAGCTGTCTAGCTCCCGGCGGGTGCGTCGATGCCGATCCGCTCGTGCAGCCATCTGTGCCGGTCGAGCACCGCCTGCTGATCGAGGTCGTGCCCCGCGTCGTACCAGCGCACCTCCCGGGACTTCGGCGCGGCGGCGTGCAGCTCCGCCGCATCGGCACGCGGGATCAGGGCGTCCGACGTGCCGTTCTGCAGCAGCAACGGCATGTCGGCATTCCCGACGAAGCGAATCGGCTCGATGGGGGCCATCGCGCGGATCCAGGCGACGCGCCGGGCGCACGGGAGACCGGCGACGTGCTGGAAGCCCTCCGGGCCGGTGGCGTGCGAGACCTGCCCGCCGTGTCCGACCACGAGTGCCGCCGCTCCGAGTCGTCGCTCGATGCCGACGAACAGCGCGCCCGTCGCGCCGCCCCAGCTGAACCCCACGAAGGCGATGCGGGCCGCGTCGACCTTGGGGCGCGACCGCAGGACGTCCACCGCGCGTTGCAGGTCCCGGATCACCTGGATCTGCTCGGCCCGATCCTGATCGGTGAACCAGAGGGCGGGTCCGTCGCGGCGGGCGAACGGCGCGTCGATCGCGACCACCACCGCGCCGAGGCGCGCGTAGCTCTGCGCGAGGCTCGCCATGGCGCTCGCGCTGCCGGGCAGGCCGTGCATGAGCACCAGGCCGGGACGCGGCCCCGCGCGCGTGACCGGGTCCCACATCATCCCGGTCACCGAGCCGCCGCCCGGACTGCTGAAGGCGATGGCGCTGACCTCCACGCCCTCGGCCGTGGATGCGATCGCCCTCTGCAGGTTCAGCGGCGCGGCGACGTCGTAGGCGAAGAGCGCGCGGTCCGCGGCGGTCGCCACGCCGCCGAAATCGGGACGGGCGCCCGAACAGGAGTCGGCGTGCACGCGCACCCGGACGGAGTCGCGCACGTCCGGACGATCCGCGAGCAGCGCGACGACGTGCGTCGATCCGGCCGCCACGGCGCTGATCGCGCCGCTGGCGTTCACGGTCGCGACGCTCTCGTCACGCGAGACGTATCGGAGCGGGACGGACTGGATCGCGCCACCGGCGTCGCGGACCGTGGCGACGAGCGGCGACGATGCGAAGAGCCCCACGACGACGCTGTCCGGCGACAGCGTGATCTGCAGATCGCTCGTCCGCTCGACCGGGCTCCCGTCGCATGCGAGCAGGGCGGCAGCCGCCAGCGTCGTGGAGACGATCGGCTTCCGCGTCACCGGAAGGTCGCGAACAGGTCGTGCGTCGGAAACGACGCGACGCCGTTGAGCGCGTTCCAGAGCGCGACGTCGAGCTCGTTGATGAAGGCGCTCGGCGCGGACGTGTTGAACAGCGCGACCCACGCGAAGCCGTTCTGCGAGCGCACGAGCATGGCCTTCGTGCCGGGCAGGTCGCCCCCGTGCCACCAGGTCGCGTCGCTCGCGGCCGGGCGCACCCACCATCCGAACGCGTAGTAGCACGCGCCGCCGGCACACTGGTCAGGGCCGCTGCCGGTCATCTCCGCGACGACCTGCGGGCCGAGGATGTCCGGAGGGCTGGCGCGGCCGTCGACGCGCGTCAGGAAGCGCAGGAGATCGACGGTCGACGAGACCCAGGCGCCGCTCGCGTCGCCCGCGTCGAGGAAGTAGCCGCCGTAGTTGAGCGGCACCAGGCCCTCGCCCGGGAAGACGGACGGCACCAGCGGCGCGTTCACGCCCAACCCCGGCATGTAGTACTTCACCTCGTCCGCGAGCGCGTCGCGCAGGCGCGACTTCCCCTGCTGCGTGCGAGTGGCGCCCACGGGCTGCAGCACGCGGGTGCGCACGTACTCCTCGTACCGCATGCCGCTCACGCGCTCGATCACGCGGCCGAGGAGGATGTAGCCGAAGTTCGAGTAGGCGAACCGCGCGCCCGGATCGAAGTCGAGCGGCATGCCCTTCATGTAGCGGATCAGCGTCTCGCTCGACGCCGGCGCGGGCGCGCCCACCGCGGCCGCGGCGATCGCCGGCCGATCGATCGGATCGAAGCCGCCATTCGGCTTGCCACGATCCCAGCCGCCGGTGTGGTTGAGCAGGTGCCGGACGGTGATCTGCTCCCACCGCGGGTCGACGGTCGCTCCCGCTGCGGGGGCGAGGTGCGCGATGAACGGCGCGACGCGATCGTCGAGACGGAGCCTGCCCTCCTCGACGAGCGTCATGATGGCGGCGCTCGTGAGCGTCTTCGACACGCTCGCGATCCGGAACAGCGCGTCGGGCTGCACCGGCGCCCTGCTCTCGGCGTCCGCGTAGCCGAAGCCGCGCGCGTAGATCAGCTTCCCCTCGCGCACCACGGCGACGGCGCCACCGGGAATGGCGTACTTCCGCATCAGATCGGGGACGCGCTGATCGAAGGACGCCATTCCCGGCATGGCGGCGCCGGTGATCGGCATCGCCTCCGGCGCGGTCGGCCCGGCCGGAGGTGTGACGGGCGTCGTCGGCGGTCCGACCGGGTCCCCGTCGCACGCCGCCACCGACGCCGCCAGCGCCGGGCCGAGCATCCACGCTCGTGCGCGTCTCGTGAGCATGATGGCGTGCGTCGGGAGGTACGTCGTGCGCTACTTCCGCTCGAGCTGGAGGCGCTGTGGGCCCTGCGGCCCCTGCTGCTCCAGGATGGCCCCGGTCACCCGGCCCTGTCCGTCCAGCTGGAACTCGAAGATCGGTCCGCGGGGATCCTGGAAGCGCGTCTCCGAGCGGGCGTTGAGTGGAAGCTCCGGATTGGTGCCCGGCTTCACGAGCAGCCGCTCCCCGTCCCGGCGGAAGATCACGCTGTTCCCGGACGGCAGCGTGTACCCGCCGACGTAGCGGTCCAGGACCGCCGCGGACAGCGCGATCCCGGGTGCCGCGGCCGGGTTCTGCGGAGGCGGCGGCAGCGGCGGGAGCGCATCGATGAACGCCGCCATGCGCTTGCGCGTCGCCTCGTTCGGCAGTCGGCCGATGCCGCCGCCCATGTTGTCGAGCATGTGCGTCGCCTTCGTCGTGCCGACGCGGGCGACGGTGATGGCCGGGTGGCCGACGACGTACTTGAGGAAGAACTGCGCCCAGCTCCTCGCGTCGAACTCGGCCGCCCACTCGGGCAGCGGCGTGCTGCCGACACGCGCGAAGAGGTTGCGGCTCACGGCGCCGCAGCTGACGCCCGTGTTGTTGCTGAACGGGAAGTACGCGATCACGCCGATCTTCCGCTCCAGCGCGAGCGGCAGGATCACGTCCTCGACGTGGCGGTTGCTCGCGTCGTAGTCGACGCCGATGACATCGATCGGCTCGTTGCGCATGATGGCCTCGAGCTGCGCCGACTGGAACTTCACGGCGATCGTCTGGACGCCGATGTGCCGGACGCGCCCCGCCGCCTTCTCGTCCTTCAGCGCGGCGAGCCAGCTCGGATCGCCCGCGACCGGCAGCATCATCAGGTCCATCTTCGACGCCTTCCGCCGCGCCAGCCACGCGTCGATGCTGGCCTTCACGGTGGCGGCGCCGGGCGCCGGCGGGCCGCCCGGGCCGCCCGGGGGAAGGCCCCGCGTCGACCAGAACAGCCGGTCCTGCACTCCGAGCTCGTTGGCGACCGCGGCGTGGAACTGCTCCGACGCCCCGTTGCCGTGCATCGCGTCGAAGAATCGGCCGCCGTTGTCGGCGAACGTCTTCAGGACCTCCCGGAGCGCGACGGGATCCGCGCACCCGACGTGGTTCGAGAACGAGAGCCCGACGACGGGGAGCATCTCGCCGGTGGACGGGATGGCCCGCTGGAGGAGCCTGCCGGCCGGCGGCTGCAGCGCGCGGAGCAGCTCCGGCGTGAGCGCCAGCGCGGCGCCCGCGCCGAGGGAGAGGCCGAGGAACTCACGACGATTGACCACGAGGCGTTCGGGTTCGGGTGCGGGCGGTCGTCGCCGACGCGAGCGTCGGGGACGGGGACGGCGTCACTGGCAGCTGACGGCCGGCGTGTAGGTCTGGTTGTGCAGGCTGCCGGAGCTGCCGCCGATCTGCGTGCCGCCGCCGGTCACCCAGATCACGCCGCCGACGAAGGCGGAGCCGACGACGCCGTGCACCGGGGTGGGCATGCTGCGGAGGCTCGCCCACCGGTCGGTGCGCGGGTCGTAGTAGTCGTGGTCGGGCGTCATGCCGGTCACGTCCTCGCCGCCCCAGACGTGGAAGCAGCCGCGCGCCATGACGCCGTTGATGCCGCTGCGGCCGCGCAGCATCGGCGCGGCGGTCGTCCAGCTGCGCGTCTGCGGGTCGAAGACCTCGTGCGCCGCCGTCTTCAGGGGCGACAGGCCGTTGCCCAGGCGCCCGCCGACGACGTGGATGCGGCCGTCGATCTCCGCGCCGGCGACGTGGTTGCGCTGCGTCGGCAGGTCCGGCAGGACCTCCCACCGATCGGCCGCCGGGTCGTAGACGGCGAAGTCGCTGCCGCGCGGCACGCGTCCCCCGGCGACGTAGATCCTGCCGCCGTGCACGACGGCCACGCCGCCGCTGCGCGCGGTGGGCATCGGCGCCTTCGCGACCCACGTGCCCCGCGCGGGATCGAGCTCGTACACGGTGTCGACGTAGCCTTCCTGGTCGGCCGTGAGCTGGCCGCCGATCAGGTAGATCCGTCCGCTCACCGCGGCCGCCATCCCGTGGTTGTTGGGCTCCGGGAGCGGAGGTCCGAGCTGCCAGCTGTCGCTCGCGATGTCGTAGATCTGGACCGTGCGGACCGTCTGTCGCGACGCGGGATAGCCGCCGAGGACGTAGAGCTTCCCGTTGGACTCGGCGAGGGCGAACTCGGAGTTGGCCGCGAGCAGGCCGGCCCGCGTGCCCCACACGCCCTTGTCGGCCGGGGACAGCACGACGTCGTGCGTGTTGCTCCCCGCGACCAGCGTGACGGTCTGCGACCGCGGATCGAAGTCCGGCGCGCTGATGACGATCGTCGTGCTGCCGACCGGCACGTTCTGGAGCTCGAAGCGTCCGCCGGCGCCCGTGGTGGCGGTCGCGCCGCCGATGGTCACCGACGCGCCGGCGATGACGGCGCCGCCGGCGGCCGTCACGACGCCCGACACGGTCGCCGTCGCGGCGGGGCCGCCAGGGTCGCTCGCCCCGCACGCGGCGAGGAGCATCGATGTCACGAGGGCGAGTGCGCGCATGGGGACCGGGGTCGGGATCTGCATATCGCCTCCGGACGGGGCCGTCGGAAGCCGACGGTTGTTCGAGCCGCGTTCACGTTCCGCGGCCCGCGCCGGTCCGACCGGGCGGCGCGCGGCGCTACTGCAGGAGGTCGAGGCCGATCCGCGCGTTCAGCCACTCGTGCCGGTCGCGCAGGGCCTGCGCGTCCAGCGCGTGTCCCGCGTCGTACCAGCGGATCGTCCGCGGCTCCGGCGCGGCGCGATGCAGCGCCTCGGCGTCGGCGGCGGGGACCAGGTTGTCGAGCCGCCCGCTCTGCAGCAGCAGCGCGGTGGGCGTCGCGTGCGGGATGAACCGGATCGGCTCGATGGGGACCATGGCCCGGAGCCAGCCGACGCGCGTCGCGCAGGACAGGCCGGCCAGGAAGCCGGCGTCCTCCGGCCCGGTGGAGTGCGAGACGAGCCCCCCGTCGCCCACCACGAGCACCGCGGCCTTCAGGCGCCGTTCGATGCCGACGAACAGCGCGCCCATCGCGCCGCCGTAGCTGACGCCGACGTACGCGATGCGCGCGTCGTCCACGTCGGGCCGGGCGCGCAGCACGTCGACGGCGCGCTGCAGGTCCTTGATGAGCTGGATCTGCTCGGCCCGATCCTCCGCGACGAAGCGGATGGGCGATCCGCCGCGGCGCGCGAACGGCGCGTCGATCGCGATCACCACCGCGCCGTGCCCGGCGAGTCCCAACCCCTGTCCCGCGATGCTGCGCGCGCTGCCGGGCATGCCGTGCATGAGGACGATGCCGGGGCGCGGCCCCGGGCGGTCGACCGGCTCGAACAGCAGCCCGGTCACCGAGCCGCCGTCCGGGCTGTCGTACGCGATGGCGCTGACCGCCACGCCGCCGCTCGTGGACTCGACGGTCGTGCGCAGGCGCAGCGGCGCGGCGACGTCGTAGGCGAAGAGGGCGCGGTCCGCGGCGGTGGCTGCCCCGCCGAAATCGGGGCGCGCGACCGCGCACGAATCGGCGGCGAGGCCCGGACCCGCCGCGGGCGCGCTCGGCCCGAGCGGCGCGGTGCCCGGCTCGTCCCGGGACCCGGCGCAGGCGAAGACGCACAGGGCGGCGAGTGCCATCGTCGGCTTCATCGAGACTCTCCCGGAGAACGCCCCGCATCGACCCGCGGCGCGGGCGCCTGGCCCTGGTATGCTGCCAATGTATACTTTCGGGAGCGGCCGGCCAGATGGGCCGGGGCATCCTCACGGAGCTGGCGATGAAGACGACGAAGGCGCGCTCGACGCGGATCGTGGCCGCCCTGGCCGTGCTGGCCTGCCTCGCGTGCGGCGCGCCGCCGAGCATCGCGGAGGCGCCCGTCGGCGCGGCGACGGCGGCGGGCGACTCGGCCTTCGTGGCCGCGCTGCGCGCGCGGCTCGCGACCGCCACGACGGCCGGCGAGTTCGCCGGCGCCGTGCTCGTCGCCCGCGACGGGCGCACGCTGTTCGAGGGCGCCTACGGCCTCGCGGATCGCGAGCGGAACGTCCCGAACACGCCGCTCACGCAGTTCCGCGTGGGATCGATGAACAAGATGATGACGGCGGTCGCGACGCTGCAGCTCGTGCAGGCCGGGATGCTGCGCCTCGACGCGCCGCTCGGCACGTACCTGCGCGACTACGCGAACGCGGACGTGGCGTCGCGGGTGACGGTGCACCACCTGCTCACCCACACCGGCGGCACCGGCGACATCTTCGGGCCCGAGTTCGCCGCGCATCGCGCCGAGCTCCGCACGACGTCGGACTACCTGGGGCTCTACGGCACGCGCGGCCTGCAGTTCGCGCCCGGAGCGCGGTGGGAGTACAGCAACTACGGCTTCCTGCTGCTCGGCGCCCTCATCGAGCGAGCGGCCGGCGCGAGCTACTACGACCACCTCGCGGCGCGGGTGCTCGCGCCGGCGGGGATGACGGCCACCGGCTTCGCGCCGGAGGACTCGCTCGTGCCCGGGCGCTCGGTGGGCTACACGCGGCAGCTGATGCCCGGCACGCTCGTGTCGAACGCGCCGACGCTGCCGTACCGCGGCACGCCCGCGGGCGGCGGGTACTCCACCGTGGGAGACTTCGCGCGCTTCGCCGTCGCCATCCGGGAGCATCGGCTCCTGGACGCCGCGCACACGACGCTGCTCCTCGCCGGGAAGGTCCCGGTCGGCCAGGGGACGCAATACGCGTACGGGTTCTTCGACCGCGTCGTGGGCGGCCGGCGGTTCGTCGGGCACACCGGCGGCGCGCCGGGAATGAACGGCGCGCTGGAGTTCGAGCCCGACGGCGGGTACGTGGTCGTCGTGCTGTCGAACCTCGACTCGCCGGCGGCGACGCAGGTGGCGGCCTACATCCTCGACCGCCTGCCGAAGTAGCGCGGGTCGCGCTACCGCGCCGCGGCCGCGCGCAGGAGCTCCCACGCCCGCGCGACGTGCCGCCGGTCCGTGCGGATGTTGCCGATCGCCAGCCGCAGCACGTACGTGTCGCCGAGCTTCGTGTGCGAGAGGAACGCCTCGCCGCTCGCGTTCACCTCGTGCATCACGCGCGCGTTCAGCGCCTCGCGCTCGGCCTCGCCGGTGCCCGGCGGCGCGTAGCGGAAGCAGACGAGCGACAGCGGATGCGGCGCGCGGATCTCCCAGTGCGGCTCGTCGCGCACCCACTGCGCGAACTCCTGCGCCAGCTGCACGTGCCAGCGGATGCGCTCCGCCAGCCCCTCGGCGCCGAACGCACGGATCACCATCCAGAGCTTGAGCGCCCTGAACCGCCGACCCAGCTGAACGCCGTAGTCCATCAGGTTCACCACCTCGTCCTGCTCGCGCGTGACGAGGTACTCCGGCACCAGCGAGAACGCGCGCTTCAGCACGTCCGGCTGCCGCGTGTAGAACGCCGAGCAGTCCACCGGCGTGAAGAGCCACTTGTGCGGGTTCACGACCAGCGAGTCGGCGAGGTGCACGCCGTCCATGAGGTCGTGCAGCTCGGGGACGACGGCGGCGATGCCGCCGTACGCGCCGTCGACGTGCAGCCACACGTCCTCGCTGCGGCACAGCTCCGCGATCTCGCCCACCGGGTCGACGCTCGTCGTGCTCGTGGTGCCGATGGTCGCGACGACGCACAGCGGCAGCATGCCGGCGGCGCGGTCCTGCTCCATCGCCTGCTCCAGCAGGTCCACGCGCATGCGGAACTCGTCGTCGACGCCGATCTTGACGACGTTGTCGTGCCCGAGGCCGAGCGTGATGGCGGCCTTGTCGACCGACGAGTGCGCGTGCGCCGAGCAGTAGACGCGGAGCGTCGGGAGGTCGCTGCGGCCGGCCATGCCGCGCGCGCGGATCGCGAGCGCGGGCTTCGCCTCGCGCGCCGCCGCGAGCGCGAGCAGCGTGGAGATGCTGGCGGTGTCGTTGATGACGCCGAACCAGCCCGGCCCGAGCCCCATGAGCTGCCGCAGCCAGTCGAGCGCGACCTGCTCCAGCTCCGTCGCCGCGGGCCCGGTCTTCCAGAGCATCGCGTTGACGTCGAGCGCCGCGGCCAGCAGCTCGCCGAGGATGCCGGGGACGCTGCTGGAGATCGAGAAGTAGGCGAAGAAGCCCGGGTGGTTCCAGTGCGTCGTGCCGGGCACGATCACGCGCTCGACGTCCGCGAGCACGTCGGCCAGCGACTCGCCGCGCGCGGGCGGCGCCGGCGGCAGCTGCGCCGCGACGTCGCCCGGCCGCACGTTCGGCACCACGGGGAAGCGCTCCGGATGCGCGAGGTACTCGGCGATCCAGTCGATCAGCTGCGCGCCGTAGCGGCGGAACTCCTCGATGGGGAGGTCGCCGCGGAACTCGGAGGGGCGGAGCGATTCCATGCACGCAACCTATCGATGCAGCGGGAGCTGCGGACTGCGGACTGCGGGTCTACGACCGCTCGGGACGCGCCGTCGTTGAATCCGCAGCCCGCAGTCCGCAGCTCACGTGAGTAGATCCCAGGTCTCGCTCGCGAGTCCAACGGCGCGCCGCGCCGCCGCCCGCCCGCACAGCGCCCCCACCACGTTCCCCGTCCCGCTGTACGCGCCCACGGCCCACACGCCCGGGCGCGCCTCGGCGCACACGGGCAGGCCGTCGTCCGTGTAGCCGACGACCGCCGCCCAGCGGTGCGTGACGGGCGCGGCGCGCACGCCGATCACGTCGCGCAGCACGCGGTCGAGCGCGCCCTGGATCGTCGGCGTGGGCGTCGCGTCGTGCCCCCACTCGGCGTCCATGTCCAGGTCGCGGCAGCCGCCGAGCGAGACGCGGCCGTCGGGGAGCTGCTGCCAGTAGTCGTAGCCCCAGCGCGCGTACACGGGGCAGGGCACCGACACCTCGCGCGTCGGCGCGGTGGCGAGCATCTGCAGGCGCGTGCTGCGGATGCGCGGCGCGAGCTCCGGCAGCAGCAGGTCGAGCGCGCCGTCCACCGCGACCACCACCGCGCGGCAGCGCACCACGCCGTCGGGGGTGCGCACCGCGTCGCCCGCGATCTCCAGCGCCGGCGACGCCTCGTGCAGCCGCGCGCCCTGCGCCAGCGCGCCGCGCGCGAGCGCGCGGGCGCGCGCCATCGGCTGGAACGCCGCGTCGGTCGGGATGCGCAGCCCGGTGCCCAGCGGGCCCTCGTACCACTCCGCGGGCAGGCCGTCGGCGCGCATCGCGTCCAGCTGCACGCGGCAGTCCGCCAGCTCCTCGTCCGACGCGGCGAGGCGGATCGAGCCCGCGCGCCGCACCGCCTCCGGCGTCTCGCGCTCGATGCGCGCGATCTGCTCGAGCGTGAGGTGGTACATGCGCACCGCGCGCTCGCGCCCGTGCTTCGCCACCGCGTCGTGGTGGAAGTCGGCGGGCCCCGCGAGCAGGAAGCCGCCGTTGCGCCCCGCGGCCGCGCCGCCGACGATGCCGGCGTCGAGCCCGACGACGGAGCGGCCGAGCGCGAGCAGCTCGTGCACGGCGGCGAGGCCCGAGCCGCCGAGGCCCACGACGCAGACGTCGGCGTCCACGGGGCCGTGCAGCGCGGGCAGGTCGAGCGTGGGCCCCTCGTCCCACACGGGGCGGTTGGGCAGCGTCGGCGCGGTCATGGCGCGGAAGCTACGCGGAAGCCGCG
>CBHYLO010000032.1:0-16621 GCA_966128675.1 uncultured bacterium
CGACGTCCCATGCGCAGCGCGGAGCCGCCGGGTCATCCTGTCGAAGCAGTCGCAGCTCAGGGGCCGGCGCGCCGAGCTCCGTTCGACGGGCATGGGTCACGTGGACGATGCCGGCCGTGCGCGGCGGTCGTACGGTCGTCGCATGACCCATCTCCCGATCCCCATCCGCGCGAGGCTCGCGCTTCTCGCGCTGCTCGCGCTCCCGCACGCCGCCGCCGCGCAGGCCGTCGTCCGCGCCGCGCTCTACACGCCCACGTCGCCGGGCGAGACCCTGGCGTGCGCGCCGAGCCCCGCGCGCGACCTCGACGCGCTGAGCGACGAGTTCTCCGACTCGACCACGTTCACCGGGCCGCAGGCGCGGTGGCGCTGGTTCCACGCGCAGCACGGCTGGCCGTCGATGCTGCGCCGCACCGCGGGCGGCGCCGCGGCCGGCGGGCACCTCTACCTGGAGCCCGCGCTCAGCGGCTGGTTCGCGGACTACCACGCGCCGCTGCTGTACCAGACCGTCACCGGCGACTTCGACGTCACGGCGCGCGTGCGCGCGGCGTCGGCCGGCAGCGCCGACTCGCTGCCGCGCGCGCTCTGGTCGCTGGTGGGCGTGATGGCGCGCGCGCCGCGCGCCGTGACGCCGGAGAGCTGGACGCCGCGCGGCGAGAACTGGCTGTTCGTCACCACCGGCACCGGCGAGGCGCCGGGCGTGCCGGTGATCGAGACCAAGAGCACCGTGAACAGCGGCTCGAACCTCAAGCTGCGGCCCGCGCGCGCCGGCTGGCACGAGCTGCGGATCGTCCGGCTGCGCGAGACGTTCCTGCTGCTGTCGCGCGCCGAGGGCGAGGGGTGGCGCGTGCGCGAGCGCGTGCTGCGCCGCGACCTGCCCTTCACCCTGCAGGTGGGCCTCGTCGCGTACAGCGACGGCACCAGCGCGCCGCCTGCGTGGCGCGACCCGCGCGCGCACAACACCGCCGACCCGCAGGCGCGCGCGGGCGTCGGCGCGCCCGACCTGGGCGCGCACGTCGACTGGGTGCGCTTCCGCCGGCCGCCCGCGCTGCGCGACGTCGCGCCCGACTGGCTCACCGACCATGCGGTGAGCGACGCGACGCTGCTCCGCTTCCTCGACTGCGGCGCGCCACCGCGTTGACGTCGCGTTGACGCCATCGCGTCGCGCGATGGTGCAGCTGTCCCATGTGCCGCACGGCGGGCGCCGCGTACGATGCGCGCCCGCCGTACGCATCCCCGCGCTTCCGCACCCCTCTGGAGGATCCGTGATCCGAACGCAACATGCGCTGCTGGCCGCCGCCGCCGTCGCGGCCGTGGCGCCGCAGCTGCACGCCCAACAGGCCGCGCAGCGGCGCGTGACGGGCGTCGTCACCGTCGCCGGCAGCGGCGAGCCGCTCGGCGCCGTCACCGTGCAGGTCGTCGGCACCACCACCGGCACGCTCACCGGCGACGACGGCCGCTTCGCGCTGCAGGCGCCGAACGGCACGAGCACGCTGCGCGTGCGGCGCATCGGCTACCAGGCGCGCACCGTCGTGCTCGCGCCCGGCCAGTCGGAGGTCAGCGTCGCGCTGGAGCGCGACGTCCTGCAGCTCGAGACGGCCGTCGTCACCGGCACCGCGACCAGCGTCTCGCGCCTCAACGCCGCCAACGCCGTCGCCACCGTCAGCGCCGAGCAGCTGGTGGGGCGCGCGCCGGCGCAGTCGGTGGACAACGCGCTGCAGGGCAAGGTCGCGGGCGCCATCATCTCGACCAACTCCGGCGCGCCCGGCGGCGGCTCGCAGGTGCAGCTGCGCGGCGTGTCCTCCATCAACGCCGCGTCCACGCCGCTCTACGTCGTCGACGGCGTGCTGGTGAGCAACCAGTCGTTCGGCAACGGCCTCAACTCGCTGACGACCGCGGGCACCGGCCAGGGCCCCGCGACCATCTCGACCAGCCAGGACCAGACGGCCAACCGCATCGCCGACCTCAATCCCGAGGACATCGAGAGCGTCGAGATCCTCAAGGGCCCGTCGGCGGGCGCGATCTACGGCTCCAAGGCCGCCAACGGCGTCGTCGTCATCCGCACCAAGCGCGGGAGCGCCGGACGGCCCGCCTTCAGCCTCGCGCAGCGCGTGGGCCTCTACCAGCTGCAGGCGGAGCGCAAGCTCGACTTCCGCTGCTTCGGCTCCGTCGAGGAGGCGATGGACTGGGAGGGCGTGGACACGCCGGCGGAGCTGGCCGCGCCGTTCACGACGGAGTGCCACGACTTCCAGGACGCGTTCTACAAGGCCGACGGGCCGTCGTACCAGACCGCGCTCGCGCTGCGCGGCGGGACGGCCGGCGGCACCACGTACCACGTGAGCGGGCTGCTGCAGCGCGACAACGCGATCCAGAAGGGCACGTACTACGGCAAGCAGTCGCTGTCGGCGAACGTCGGGCAGGCGGTGGGCTCGCGGCTCACGCTGCAGTCCAACAACGCCTTCATGCACACGCTCACCGACCGCGGCATCTCGGGCAACGACAACGCGCCCGTGGTGTCGCCCATCAGCGTGTTCTCCGGGACGCCGCAGTACTTCAACGCGATGGCGCGCGACAGCGTCACGGGCCAGTACCCGCGGAACCCGTACCTGCCGGGGGGCTTCGGCAGCACGAACCCGTTCCAGACCGCGGAGCTGACCAAGCTGCCGCAGGACGTCTACCGCTACGTGGGGAGCGTCAACGCGACCTACAACGCCTACGCCTCCACGCGGCAGTCGCTCGACTTCACGGTGCTGGGCGGCGTCGACGCGTTCTCGCAGCAGAACAAGGTGTACTCGCCGCCGACCGTGTACTTCGAGCCGGCCGACGGCTTCCCGGGCACGATCGTCAACACCGACGTCACCAGCCAGTACGCCAACCTGAACGCCTCGGGCGTGCACCGGCTGACGCTCGCGCCGCTCTCCGCCACGACGTCCTTCGGCGTGCGGCGCGAGTACCGGAACAGCGACGTCGTGTTCAACCGCGGGCGCAACGTCCCGCTGGGCGCGCAGAGCATCACGCTCGCCGCCGATCAGCTGTCGAACGAGGACCGCTTCCGCGTCCACGACTTCGGCTGGTACGTGCAGGAGGAGCTGCTGGCGCTCGACGAGCGGCTCGCGCTCACCGGCGCGCTGAACGCCGAGCGGTCGTCGACGAACGGCGACGCGGGCAAGTACTACACCTTCCCGAAGGCGTCCGCGTCGTACCGGCTGCCCTTCCTGCCGCCGGCCACCGAGGAGCTGAAGGTGCGCCTGGCGTACGGCCGCGCGGGCAACCAGGTGCCGTTCGGCTACGCGTACACGGCGCTCATCACCGGCGTCTACGGCGGCACGCTCGGCGCGCGCCCGTCGGCCACCGCCGGCAGCCGCACGATCCGCCCCGAGACGTCGACGGAGCTGGAGGGCGGCGTCGACCTGACGATGCTGAAGGGCCGCCTCGCGCTCTCCGGGACGGTGTTCCGCACCGACGTGGACGACCTGATCCTGCTCTCCGCGCCCGCGACGTCCAGCGGCTACAGCACGCGCATCATCAACGGCGGCGCGATGTACAAGACCGGCACGGAGCTGGAGCTGAGCGCGACGCCCGTGCAGGCGCGCCACGTGACGTGGACCTCGCGCACGACGTTCTCGAACTTCAACAGCCGCATCACGCGCCTCGACGTGCCGCCGTTCTCGGCGTCGTCGTCGTTCTCGCCGCGCTACGGCGAGGCGTGGGTGGAGCAGGGCCGCTCGATCACGACGGCGCGCGTCGTCACCAGCCGCGGCACGTCGGCCGGCACGCAGTACGGCTTCCGCGAGAGCGCGCCGGACTTCCAGATGGGCTTCTCGAACGACCTGACCTTCGGGCGCGTGCGCCTCGCGGGGCTGCTGGATTGGCGCAAGGGCGGCGGCGTCGCGAACCTGACGAACAACTACTTCGACAGCACGAACCTGTTCGCCGACACCGCGGTGTCGCAGCAGCGCCTGCGCGACTACGTCGCCGGCCGGCCGGTCTACTTCGAGAAGGCGACGTTCCTGAAGCTGCGCGAGCTGAACGTGTCGTACCAGCTGCCCGACCGCTTCGTGCGCACCGCGTTCGGCAGCCAGACGCGCGACGTCCGCCTGGAGCTCTCGGGGCGCAACCTCTACACGTGGGCGCCCTACACGGGCTACGACCCCGAGGTCTCGAACTTCGGCAGCCAGAACCTGGGCCGCTTCCAGGACGTCACGCCGTATCCGCCGAGCCGCAGCTTCTTCCTCGCGGTCACCGCGAACTTCTGATCCCATGATGCGCAACCACCGCACGAATCGCGGGCTCGCGTCCGTCTCGCTCGGCGCGCTGCTCCTGGCGCAGGCGTGCAGCGACCCGACGACGGTCCCCGACCTCAACAACCTCCCCGACGCGGTGATCGCCGACGGGCTCAATGCCAACACCGCGCAGCTGCTGACGACGGGGCTGATCAACCGCGACCGCGGCGTCGGCGGCTTCCGCCACCTGATCTTCGCCGGCACGCTGGCGCGCGACGTCTACAACATCGACCCGTCCGAGCCGCGCTTCCAGCAGGAGCTGATGGGCAACGCGATCGACGCCGCGGGCTTCATCGGCGGCGGCGGCCTGACGTGGAACGACGCGTACAACGGCGTGCGCACCGCCAACACGATCCTCGAGGGGGTCGGCAGCGCGGCCGACCTCACCGAGGCGCAACGGCAGGGCGTGCGCGGCATCGCCCACACGTTCAAGGCGCTGCTGCTCTACCGCACGTGGGAGCTGCGCGGCCCGAACGGCATCCCGACGGACGTCTCGCCGATCGACGCGACGGGGAGCGCGCTGCGCCCGATCGCGTGCGAGGCGAGCGCGCTGGCGTCCATCAGCGCGGTGCTCGACAGCGGCTACGCGGAGCTGCAGGCCGCGGGCGGCGCGTTCGCGGTGCGGCTGCCGGCGGGCTTCACCGGCAACGGCACGTTCGACACGCCCGCGGGCTTCGCGCGCCTCAACCGCGGCCTCAAGGCGCGCGCGGAGGTCTATCGCGGCTTGATCGGCGCGCGCCCGCAGTCGTTCCGCGACGCGCTGACGGCGCTCGAGGGGTCGTTCGTGGACCCGACCGCGCCGATGACCGCGGGCGCGTACCACGCCTTCGGCGCCGCGCCGGACCTCACGAACCCGCTGGCGGTGGGCACGGTGTTCCTCAACCCGACCATCGCCGCGCCGGTGCCGGGCTCGGGGCTCCTCACCAACCACCAGGGGCTGCAGGCGGGCGACCAGCGGCAGGCGAAGGTGATCTTCCGCACCGAGGCGGTGGCGCGCAACGGCGTCAGCACGACGTTCGGGACGACGCTCGCGTCCGCGAGCGCGACGACGCAGACGCGGCCGCTCCCGATCCTGCGCAACGCCGAGCTGCTGCTGCTGCGCGCGCAGGCGCGGCTGGAGCTCGGGCAGCTGGCGGAGGCGACGGCGGACGTGAACGCCGTGCGCACGCGCGAGGGCGGGCTGGCCGCGCTGCCGACCTTCGCGAGCCGCGCCGAGGGCGTGCAGGCGGTGCTCTACGAGAAGCGGTTCTCGCTGCTGCTGGAGGGCGCGCAGCGCCTCGTCGACCTGCGCGCGTACAACCTGCTCAACCCGACCTACCTCGGCCCCAGCCAGCGCGGGTCGGCGGACGCGTTCCAGACCGCGCTGCCGATCCCGCAGCAGGAGCGCGACGCGCGTGGCGGGCAGGTGAGCTGCCAGTAGCTCCGCGCGCCGGACCCGAACGGCGAACGGCACCAGCATCGGCAGGGAAGAGATCTGATAACCGATCTGATGAGTGCGGATGGCTCCGGTGGCGTGCGAGATCCCTCGCCGCCACGCGGAGCCATCCGCCGTTATCGGCCGTTCTCGGATCTTCTCCCTGCCGATGCCGTTCGGGGTCCGGCGCCGCCGGATCGGAGAGCATGGGACAGGAGTGTCAGGATTTGCAGGATCTACCGGACTGCGCTCCGCGTGGTCGGGTGGCGCCTCGCGCTACGCGGAGCTTCGAATCCCGTGAATCCTGTCGATCCTGATGATCCTGTCCGACGCAGTGCGCCGTTCGAGTCCGGCGCGCCCGAGCCCGTCAGTCCTCGGGCTCCATGTTCAGGCGGCGCACGTACTGCATGGCGAGCAGCGCGATGCCCACCGGCACGAGCACGTGGTACGGCCCGGCGTGCCACCCCATCACCGCCCACCCGAAGAGCCAGAAGGCCAGGACCAGCACCCCCAGCGCACCGGGGATGCCGAAGCTGTGGCGTGAGAACATGGCGATCCTCCGTGAGGTTGTCCCTACACTCGGCCCCGCAACGGAGCGAGGCAAGCACGGCCGTGCGTGGCGCCCGCGCCTGCGAGCGCTCGGCATGCTCGCGCTCGCCGTCCTCGTGCTGGGCGGCTGCGCCGGGCTCGCCGGCCGTGCCCGCGAGGAGCGCGAGATCGCCATCGACCTCCCCATCTCGCGCGACGCGGCCGTCCGGCGCACCCTCGCGACCTTCCGCGTCCAGGGCTACCGCGTCCGCGAGACGCTGACCTCCGGCACCGCGCCCGAGACGGAGCCCTTCGAGCACGACGGCGCCGAGGCCGTCTTCCGGGCCGCGATCACCGGCTCCGCCCGCGCGTCGCGCGTCGTGCTCACCGGCACCTACCGGCGCGTGCAGCTCGGCGGGATCGTGCGCACGAAGGAACGGGAGGTGCGAAGGAGCGACGACCCGATCGAGCGCGCGCTCTGGGACCGGCTGCTCAACCTGAGCCTCGTGATCCGCCGGCCGGCGCGCTGACCCACGACCCTGCGACCGACATGACGACGCCCGCCACCGAGCCGCGCGAGGTGACCGACGACGAGGGCACGACCTGGAGCTGCGTGCAGGCGTTCGCCGGCCTCGGTGACGACGACGCCGCGCGCGAGGCGGCCGAGCGGGCGGCGGAGGGGGACGGGAAGCTCGTCGTCGTGTGCACGCCGCGCGGCGGCGCGCAGTCCGTGCGCGTCGAGCTCCCGCCCGACTGGGCGTCGCTCCCCGACGAGCGGCTGCTGGCCGCCATCGCCGCGGCGCGCCGGGAAGGTTAGCATCCCGGGGTGACCATCCCCCGCGACCGCGCCGCGCTCGAGGAGACGTTCGACCCGCGCACGCCCGAGGAGTGGGCGGCGTTCCGCACGCTCGCCGTGCGCATGGTGGACGACATGCTCGCGCACCTCGCCGACCTGCCCGCGCAGCCGACCTGGCGCCCGATGCCCGACGACGTCCGCGCCGCGCTCGCCGGCCAGCCGGTGCCGCGCGCCGGCGTCGGCGCCGCGGCGGCGTACGCCGACTTCGCCGCGCAGGTGATGCCGTATCCCAACGGCAACCTCCATCCGCGCTTCTGGGGGTGGGTCGAGGGGACCGGCACGCCGCTCGGCATGATGGCGGACATGCTCGCCGCGGGGCTCAACCCGCACCTCGGCGGCTTCGACCACGCGCCCGCGCTCGTGGAGCACCAGGTCGTCGCGTGGATGGGCGAGCTGCTGGGGATGCCCGGCGCGAGCGGCGTGCTCGTGCCCGGCGGCACCATGGCGAGCACCATCGGCCTCGCGGTCGCGC
Source organism: uncultured bacterium (assembly GCA_966128675.1). Classification (GTDB taxonomy): domain Bacteria; phylum Gemmatimonadota; class Gemmatimonadetes; order Gemmatimonadales; family Gemmatimonadaceae; genus Roseisolibacter. The sequence goes on from CBHYLO010000032.1 coordinate 7,551, forward strand.
GCCACGCGACGGCCCGCGCGCGGGGGCACGACACGCGCGCGCTCGGCATGCAGGCGTGGCCGGGCGAGGCGCCGCGCGCGCCGATGACCTTCTACGGCTCCGTCGAGACGCACGGCTGGGCGCGCAAGGCGGCGGAGCTGATGGGCCTCGGGGACCGCGCCTTCCGCCGCGTGCCCGTGGACGCCGAGTACCGCATCGACGTCGGCGCGCTGCGCGCGATGATCGCCGCGGATCGCGCCGCGGGGCTCGCGCCCTTCTGCGTGATCGGCACCGCGGGCACGGTGAACACCGGCGCGACCGACGACCTGACGGCGGTGGCCGACGTCTGCCGCGACGAGGGGCTCTGGTTCCACGTCGACGGCGCGTTCGGCGCGCTCGCGTACCTGTCCGACGCGCTGCGGCCGATGGTCGCGGGGATGGAGCGCGCGGACTCGCTCGGCTTCGACCTGCACAAGTGGGGATCGCTGCCCATCGAGTGCGCGTGCGTGCTGGTGCGCGATCCCACGCTGCACCACGCGGCGTTCGCGGCGCCGGCGAGCTACCTCGCGAGCATGACGCGCGGGCTGGCGGTCGGCGGGCTCCCGTTCGCCGACCGCGGGCTCGACCTGACGCGCGGCTTCAAGGCGCTGAAGGCGTGGATGTCGCTGCGCGCCGAGGGCGTCGACAAGCTCGCGCGCCTGATCGAGCAGAACGTCGCGCAGACGCGACATCTGGTGGCGCGCATCGCGTCGCACCCGGAGCTGGAGCTCCTGGCGCCGGCGCCGCTCAACATCGCCTGCTTCCGCTACGCGCCCGCCGGCACGTCCGAGCCCGAGCGCGATGCGCTGAACGAGGAGCTGCTGCTGCGGCTGCAGGAGCGCGGCATCGCGGTGCCGTCGAGCACCGTGCTGGGCGGCCGCTTCGCGCTGCGCGTCGCCAACGTCAATCACCGCACGCGCCGCGCGGACCTGGACGCGCTGGTGGACGCGGTCCTGCTGATCGGCGCCGAGCTGGCGCGGCCGTCGGAGGTGGAGGCGATCCCGTGAAGACTCTCGTCGTCCTGACGCTCGCGCTCTCCCTGCTTCCTGCCGCGCTGCGCGCGCAGGACACCGCGCGCGCCACCGCCCCCGCCGCCGCCGACAGCGCGCGCGCGCCGTTCGCGGGCGCGGAGCAGGGGCTGCGCGACGGCGCGCCGTTCGGCTGCCAGCTGCTCGCGCGCCCCACCGGCATGCGCCTGCCCGCGGGGCCGGTGTTCTGGCACCTCGCGCGCTATCCGTCGCGCGAGGCGGCGCAGGCCGCGGGGCGCTTCACCGACATCCTCACCGACATCACGACCGACGACGGCGCCGAGACGTGGCTGCACCGCTTCGGCGCGGAGGGGGACGTGCCGCGCGGCGGCGCGCAGACCACGCTCGTGGGCCCGCTGCCGCTGCCGCGCGGCGCGCAGTTCCGCATCGACGTCTTCCACGTCGTGATGCCCGCGGGCGCGCGCACGGCGGTGCACGCGCATCCCGGCCCCGAAGCGTGGTACCTGCTGGAGGGCGAGCAGTGCGTCGAGACGTCGAAGGGCGTCGTGCGCGGCGCGGCGGGCGAGGGCGTGGTGGCGCCGCCGGCCGGCGTGCCGATGCAGGTCGTCAACAGCGGCACGGGCACGCTGCGCGCGCTGTCGGTGCTGATCCGCGACGACGCGCGGCCGCGCGCCACGCCGTCGCGCTGGAAGCCGAAGGGCGCCTGCGACGCGCCCGCGAGCGGCTGACGGCGCCGTCCGCGCCGCGCGTCAGCGGTGGTGTCGCGCCGCGCGGCCGCGCCGTCGTCGGGTCGCGCTGTCCGCGTCGGTGTCGAGCGTGTCGTACGGGTCGCGGTCGTCGGCCACGACGGCGCCCGCGCTCGTCGCGCGGATGCGCACGGGCCCGCGCGGCGCGTGCGGGGCCGACTGGCTCGACGTCGCGATGAGCGCGACGCCGACGATGGCGAGCAGGGAGAGGAGCGGGACGACGGCGCGCACCGGTGCTGCGAATGGGGAGATGCGGAGCGGACGTCGCTATCTCTCGTCGCCGCGCGGCCATGTCAAGCTGGACGATGCGCGCGCCGGCGTGCGCGGTGCGGCATCCTGCGCGATCGTGTGACGCCGCGCACGGTGCGCCATTGCGCGGCGGGCCGTCGCGGCGCGCTCACTGCACGACGATCGGCCAGCGCGCGAAGCGCAGCCCGCCGGCGCGCGGCGGCGCGCGCACCTCGATCGCCAGCGAGTCGCCCGGTGCGCCGGGCACGAGCTCGACGTCGAGCGTCTCGCCGATGCCCACCATCCGCCGCGCCGGCTCGGGCGCGCGCAGCGCGGGCGGCAGCTCCGCGCCGTCCTTCGCCAGCGGCCGCCACGTCGCCAGCGCGCCGCCGCGCGTCACCGACACCAGCGGGCCCGAGCGGCGCACGCTCATGTTGATGAAGCGCAGCCGGTAGCGCTCGCCCGCGCGCAGCCGCAGCGGCGGCGGGGCCGCCATGCCGTTCAGCAGCAGCGTGCGCACCTCGGCGTCGAAGTCGCCGGGCGAGGACACGAGCACCGGCAGGTCGTGCACCGTGTCGCGCGGCGCGCCCGGCTCCAGCACCAGCAGCGGCCCCGCGAGCCCTGCCTCCTGCTGCCGCTCCTCGTCCGCGTGCGTGTGGTAGATGAAGGTCCCCGCGCGCGGCGGCGTGAAGCGCACCTCGAACGAGTCGCCCGGCGCGATCATCGGCGCGATGCGACGCCCCGCGCCGCTGACGCCCGGCACGCCGTCGTACCAGCTCTCCAGCTCGATGCCGTGCCAGTGCACCGCCGTCGGCTCCGCGAGCCGATTGACGACGGTGATGCGCACCGGCTCCCCGCGCGTCAGCTCCAGCGGCGGCCCGACGCGCCGCCCGCTGTCGGGCGACGGCTCGGCGCTGCCGCGCGCGTGCGCGGCGAACGCGTACAGCGGCGCGTCGCGCGTGCTGCCCGCGCTCTCGCGCACCAGCAGCCGCAGCTCGCGCCGCAGCTCGCGCCGCGGCGCGATGCGCGACGCGGCTGCCGCTGCCGCCGACCCGCGCGGCGCGGTGTCGCGCCCCGCGATGCCGAGCACCCGCCCGCCCCACGCGTGCTCCATCGCGCCCTGCGCGCTGTGCGCCCCGGACGCGCCCGCCGGCGGCATCCCCAGCGCGGCGCGGGGCGCGAAGTGCTCGGGGATGTGGCAGTGGAACAGCCAGTTGCCCGCGCGCTCCGGCACCCAGCGCAGCGTCATGACGCCGCCGATCGGCATCGACTCGGTCACCGCCATGCGCGGCACGCCGTCGCGGTACACCGTGTCGGCCGTGCCGTCGCCACGGCTGTCGACGCGGAAGTAGAAGCCGTGCAGGTGCATCGGGTGGAGGTCGGCGGTCGCGTTGATCACGCGCCACCGCACCGAGTCGCCGATCGCGTACGAGAGGCGCTCGGTGCTGGGCCACGCGCGCCCGTTCACCACCGCCAGCACGCGGTGGCGCCGCACGGCCGCGCGCCCCACCGTGTCGGCCCACATGCCGAGCACGAACACGCGGTCGGGCGGCGCGCCGCCCCGCGGGTCGACGACGATCGCGCCCGGGAGCTGCGCGTCCGCGCGCATGCGGCCGTCGCGCGGCCGCCCGGGCGAGGTGCCCCAGGAGTAGTAGGTGCCCGGCGCGTCCAGCCGGAACGCCACCGCGCGCGACGCGCCCGGCGCGAGCACCAGCGGCGGCGGCGCGGCGCCGGGCGCGGCACCCGGTGTCGCGGCGCGGTCGTGCAGCCCGTGCACGCGCAGCGTGTCGGCGAGCGCGTTGCGCAGCACGACCGACACGGTGGTGCCGGCGCGCACGCGCACGAGCGGACCCGGGATCCGCGCGTCGCGCCCCGCCTCGGCGAACGCGGGCACCACCGCGCCCGGCGCCGACTCGCCGTCGGGATGCCACTCCGCCAGCCGCGCGTCCAGGCGCAGCGTCAGCGTGTCGCGGCGCAGGACGCCGGCCGGCACGCGGTTGTCGTTCGCCAGCGCGCGCGACGGCGCACGCGCCTCGCGCGCGGCGCCGGCGGCGGCGAGTAGGACGAGCCCGACGACGAGCGTGGCGCGCATGGCGGCTCCGGCGGCGAGGATGCGTCCATCTTGCCCGCGCCGCCGGCGCTGTCAAGCGCTGTCAAGCGCTGTCAAGCGCTGTCACGCGAGGCCGGTCAGTACACGCGGATCGGGATCTGCCGCGCGAGGTCCACGACCTCCTTCTGCGTGCGGTTCGCCTGCACGCGCTGGAGCCACGCGTCGTCCTTCGGCACGCCGCCCTCCTCCAGCGCCTGCCGCGCGAGCTGCAGGATCACCGCGTTGCTGAGGCGGATGGAGCCGTGCGACACCGCCTTGCCGATGGACGCGGGCTCGTTGGTGCCGTGGATGGTGCGCGGCGGATCGTACACGAGCTGCGCGGCGCCGAGCGGGTTCTTCGGGTCGCCCGGCGCGCGGCGCTCCTTCTGCTCGGCCCACGTCTCGTCGGGCGGGATCCACTCGGGGTTGAAGACGACCTGCGTGACGTTCCACTCGCCGGTCTTCGTGGGCCACTCGGGCGAGCCGACGGCCACGGGATGCGTCGCCAGGCGGCGGTCGCCCTTGATGACGTAGAGCTTCCGGGCGGCGAGGTCCACCTCGAGGCGCAGGTCGGCCAGCGGCACGGCGGTGGCCGCGCCCATCGTCAGCGCCATCGCGGCGGATTCGGCCGCGGTGGTGGGCGCCGCCGTCGGGGCCGCGGGCGCCGCAGCAGTCGCGGCGTTCGCCGCCGTCGTGTCGGGCGCCGGCGCGACGGCGGCCTTCGCGGCCAGCGCCGCCGAGTCGGCCGAGTCGCTGCGGTCGCTCACCGTGCACGCCGCGAGCAGGAGCGCGCCCGCGGCCAGCAGCCGGCGCCAGGAGTCAGGGAACGTCGCGCGCATCACACCGTCCTGTCTGGTGAAGGGAGGCGGACGCAGGGGGCAAGAGGCGTGCGAAAAGAGAGGGCTGCGGACTGCGGGCTGCGGATCTCCCGCCGCTCGGGACGCCCCGCCGTTGAACCCGCAGTCCGCAGCCCGCAGCGCGGTTCGGATCCGCAGTCCGCAGTCTGCAGCCGCCCCCTTACACTTCTCCCTCTCCACACACTCCAGCTTCAGGTTTTTCGATGGCCCTCCTCGGCCTCCAGGACGTCAGCATCGCCTTCGGCGGTCCCCCCGTGCTCGACCACGCCGACCTGTGGATCGAGCGCGGCGAGCGCGTGTGCCTCCTCGGCCGCAACGGCGCGGGGAAGAGCACCCTCATGCAGCTGCTCGACGGCTCGCTCGCGCCCGACGCGGGCGAGGTCGTGCGGCAGACCGGGGCCACCGTCGCGCGGCTGGAGCAGGAGGTGCCCGACGCCATCGCCGGCTCGACGTTCGACGTCGTCGCCGCGGGGCTGGGGGAGCAGGGGCGCCTGCTGGCGCGCTACCACGACGCCACCGTGCGCGTCGCGCACGAGGGGAGCGAGCGCGCGCTGAAGGAGATGGAGCGCCTCCACCACGCGCTCGACACCGCGGGCGCGTGGGAGGTGCAGAGCCGCGTCGACACCGTGCTGCTGCACCTCGGCCTCGATCCCGACGCGGCGTTCGCGTCGCTCTCGGGCGGGCGCAAGCGCCAGGCGATGCTCGCGCGCGCGCTGGTCCGGGATCCCGACGTGCTGCTGCTCGACGAGCCCACCAACCACCTCGACGTCGACGCGATCGAGTGGATGGAGGAGTTCCTCATCTCGCGCAACGTCACCCTGCTGTTCGTGACGCACGACCGCGCGTTCCTGCGCCGCGTGGCGACGCGCATCGTGGAGCTGGACCGCGGACGGCTCGCGGACTGGGGCGCGGACTACGACGCGTACCTGGAGCGCAAGGACGCCGCCCTGGCGGCCGAGGCGAAGGAGCGCGAGGAGTTCGACAAGCGGATCGCGCGCGAGACCGTGCGCCTGCGCTCGTCCATCACCGCGCGCCGCACGCTGAACGAGGGGCGCGCGCGGGCGCTGGACGCGATGCGGCGCGAGCGCGCGGCGTGGCGCGAGCGCGCCGGCACGGTGAAGCTGCTGGCCGTGGAGGCCGAGCGCTCGGGGCGCATGGTCGTCGAGGCGCGCGGCGTGAGCTTCGCGCACGGCGCGCGCGCCATCGTGCGCGACCTCACGACGACCATCATGCGCGGCGACCGCGTGGGGCTCGTCGGCCCCAACGGCTCCGGCAAGACGACGCTCATCCGCCTCCTGCTCGGCGAGCTCGCGCCGGACGCGGGCACCATCCGCCACGGCACCGGGCTGGAGATCGCGTACTTCGACCAGCTGCGCGACCAGCTCGACCCCGCCCGCAGCGTGTTCGACTCCATCGCCGACGGCGGCGAGTGGGTGAAGGTCGGCGGCGAGCAGCGCCACGTGCACGGCTACCTGCAGGACTTCCTCTTCCCGCCCGAGCGCGCCCGCACGCCGGTGCGCGCGCTGAGCGGCGGGGAGCGCAACCGGCTGCTGCTGGCGCGCCTGTTCACGCGCGCGTTCAACGTGCTGGTGCTCGACGAGCCGACGAACGACCTCGACATCGAGACGCTGGACCTGCTGGAGCAGCTGCTGCTGGAGTTCGAGGGGACGCTGCTGCTGGTGAGCCACGACCGCGAGTTCCTCGACCACGTCGTCACGAGCACGCTGGTGCTGGAGGGGGACGGCCGCGTCGGCGAGTACGCGGGCGGCTACACGGACTGGCTGCGCCAGCGCCCCGCGCCCGCCGAGACGCCCGCGCCGGCCGCGCGCAGGCCCGCCGCCACGGCGGCGCCGGCGCCCGCGCCGAAGGCGGAGAAGAAGCGCAAGCTCTCGTTCAAGGAGACGCACGAGCTGGCGGCGCTCCCCGACCGCATCGACGCCTGCGAGCGCGAGCGCGAGGCGCTGTACGCGTCGCTCGCGGACCCCGCGCTGCTGCGCGACGGCGCCGCGGTGGCCGACGCGAAGGCGCGCCTGGCCGCGCTGGACGCCGAGGTGGAGGCGCTGACGGCGCGGTGGGAGGAGCTGGAGACGATCGCGGCGGGGTGAGCCCGGCGGGCCGTTGCGCGACGGCGCGCCGCGGTGTCAGTTCGCGCATGCGCCCACTCGCCCTCCTCCTGCTCGCCGCCCTCGCGCTGCCCGCCGCCGCGCAGCCGCCCGCGTCCGCGCGCCCGCGCCGCGTCTTCGTCTCCGTCGACATGGAGGGGATCGGCGGCATCGGCACGTCGGCGATGACCTCCGCCGCCGGCAAGGACTACGCGACCGGCCGCCGCCTCATGACCGACGAGGTGAACGCCGTCGTCGCCGCGGTGCTGCGCGCCGGCCCGGCGCAGGTGCTCGTCAACGACTCGCACGGCGACATGCAGAACCTGCTGCACGCGGAGCTCGACCCGCGCGTGCAGTACGTGCAGGGCTCCGTGAAGCCGCTCGGCATGGTCGAGGGGCTGGAGCGGGGCTACGACGCCGCGATCTTCGTCGGCTACCACGCGCGCGCCGGCACCGCGAACGGCTTCCTCGCGCACACCGGCACCGGCAGCGTGAAGGGGCTCTGGCTCAATGACGTGGAGGTCGGCGAGGGCGAGCTGAACGCGCTCTACGCGGGCGCGCTCGGCGTGCCGGTGGTTCTGGCCAGCGGCGACTCGGCGTTCGTCGCGCAGTTCACCGCCAGCGCGGGCGCGCTGCGCGCCACGGCGCCGGCGACCGTCGCCACCAAGGTCGCGATCACGCCGCAGTCGGCGCGGCTCACGCACCCGGCGGCGGTGCGCGACAGCCTGACGGCGGCGGTGGCGCGCGCGCTCGCGGCGCCGGCGCGGCCGTTCGCGTTCGGCGGCGCGGCGGGCGCGCCGGTGCGCGTGCGGCTCCGCCTGGCCGACGTCACCACGCCGCAGATCCTCGAGGCGATCCCGGGCGTGAAGCGCGTCGACGGCTACACGGTGGCGTTCACCGCGCCGACGATGGCGGACGCGTACCGGATGATCCGGCTGATGTACAAGTTCGTGGTCGTCTGATCGGGCGGCGCGGCTGGCGGGCGCGGCCTGCGCACCGCCCGAGCGACCGGCGCCGACGGGACCCGGTGGGCCGCGATGTGCGTTGACCGCGCGTCGCGCGCGCGTTGAGCGCGCCGCCCGGATGCGCTAGGCTGCGCGTCCGTCTCCGCACCCGATTCCCGCAGCTCCGGTCGCCCGTCATGATCCCAGCTCTCGGCTACGCCGCCCACGATCCGGCCTCGCCCATGGCCCCCTGGCGCTTCGCGCGCCGCGACCCGGGGCCGACCGACGTCCGCATCCAGGTCGAGTTCTGCGGCGTGTGCCACTCCGACCTGCACTTCGTGCGCGGCGAGTGGGGGCCCATCAAGTATCCGCAGGTCCCCGGGCACGAGATCATCGGCCGCGTGGTCGCGGTCGGCGACGCGGTGACGAGGTTCCGGCAGGGCGACGCGGTCGGCGTCGGCTGCCTCGTGGACAGCTGCCGCACCTGCGCGTCCTGCGGCGAGGGGCTGGAGCAGTACTGCGAGAACGGCCACACGCAGACGTACGGCGGCATCGAGAAGGAGACCGGCCGCGCCACGCAGGGCGGCTACTCCAGCGAGATCGTCGTCGACGAGCGATTCGTGCTCCGCGTGCCCGACGGGATGGACCTCGCGTCGGCCGCGCCGCTGCTGTGCGCGGGCATCACGACGTACTCGCCGCTGCGCCAGTGGAAGGTCGGCCCCGGTAGCCGCGTCGGCGTCGTGGGGCTCGGCGGGCTGGGGCACATGGCGGTCAAGCTCGCGCGCGCGATGGGCGCGCACGTGACGCTCTTCACCACCTCGCCCAACAAGGCCGAGGACGCGACGCGCCTGGGCGCGAGCCAGGTGGTCGTGTCGAAGGACGCGGCGGCGATGAAGGCGGCGCGCAACTCGCTCGACGTCATCCTCGACACGGTCTCGGCGCCGCACGACCTGGAGCCGCTGCTCGCCACACTGAAGCGCGACGGCACGCTCGTGCTGCTCGGCGGCGCGCCGACGCCGCACTCGTCGCCGAGCGCGTTCTCTTTCATCATGGGGCGCAAGCGGATGGCGGGCTCGCTCATCGGCGGGCTGCCGGAGA
>CBHYLO010000033.1:0-16325 GCA_966128675.1 uncultured bacterium
CGCGGCCCGCCGCGCGGGCCCCGCGACGGGCGTCGGCGCGGTGGCGTTGGGCGCCACGGCGGGCGCGCACGCCGCGGTGACGGAGAGCGCGAGCAGCGCGCCGGGGAGTCGGGGGAACGATCGCGTCGGCATCACGCCGCCCCGTCGCACGCTCCGCGCCGCCCGCGCGCCGCGCGTGCCGCGCGCGCCGCGTGAGCCGAACTGCTCATGCGACGCGCGGCCGCGCTCCGTACGATGCGCGCGTTCGTCGAACCTTCCGATTCCGTCATCATCGTGGTCTTCATCGTCATGCGACTCCCGATCCTCTCCCTGATCGCCGCGGGGCTCGTGGCCGCGCCGGCGCTGCGCGCGCAGTCCGTCGTCACCGAGACCGGCACCCCGTACACCACCGCCAACCTCTCGTCGGCGTCCACGACCGGCTCCGCGATGGCCGGCATGCAGGTGACCGCCACCTTCACCGACGGCGAGAGCGTCTCCGGCGTGTGGGGCGACCTGGGCGACGACCTGTTCGGCGTCAGCACGCAGCGCTTCCGCCTGTCGCTCGGCGCGGAGACCAACACGGGCGCGCCGTTCGACTTCCTCTGGTCGCTCGACAACCTCTGGTCGGGTGGCCTGACGCGGCTCGTGCTGAGCGGCGCGCCCGGTCGCACCGTGTTCGACATGAACGGCGACGACGTGCTGACCGAGAACTCCGCGCTCGGCATCGCGCTGCGGCTCCAGGGCGAGGATCCGTTCAGCCCCTCGCGGTACGACGCCACCGCGACGGTCACGTACCGCAACGCCGTGGCGCTCGTCGGCGCGTCGCCGCTTGGCGACGTGTTCGAGCAGGTGGAGCTGCTGTTCGGCGGCGCGTCGCCGCTGGCCGCCGGCACCGGCGTCGCCTTCGACCTCGACACCGACACGATCGGCGAGGGCGCGTCGCTCGATCCGCAGGGCGGCAGCGGCGGCAGCGGCGGCAGCGGTGGCGGTCCCGTGTCGACGGTCCCCGAGCCGACGACGGTCGCCCTGCTCGGCGGCGGGCTCGCGCTGCTCGGCGGCGTGCGCGTGCGGCGCCGCCGCGCCGTCACCCTGGGCTGACCGGCAGCGCGGCCAGCGCGGCGCGGGCGCGGGCCGCGATCGGGCTCGCGCCCACCGACGCCGCCAGCTCCGCGGCCAGCGCGTAGCAGCGCGCCGCGACGCCGTCCAGCGACGGGTCGCAGCGCGCGCGCTGCACGTCGCCCAGGATCACCAGGCACTCCGCGCGGCGCGCCTCGTTCCCCACCTTCGAGAAGTGGCCGAGCGCCTCGCCGATGTACTGCTCGGCCTCGTCGAGGCGGCCGAGCTGCAGGCACGCCTCGGCCTCGTTGCGCACCGTCAGCAGCAGCAGGTCGAGCTCCTGCAGCTCGCGCGCGACGGCGGCCGCCTCGCGCAGCAGCGGCACCGCGGCCGCCGCCTCGCCGGTCTCGATGCGCGCGGCGCCGAGGTTGTTGAGCGCGATGATGACGCCGCGCCGGTAGCCCGACTCGCGGAAGCAGCCGAGCGACGCGACGAACAGCTCGACCGCGCGCGCGTGGTCGCGGCCGCGCGCGGCCAGCATGCCGACGTTCTGCAGCAGCAGCCCGCGCACGCGCGGGCCGGGATTGCACTGCAGCGCGCGCTCGAACACCGCCGTCGCGCGCTCCGCGTCGCCCTGCAGCACGGCGATGCTGCCGTCGGCGTTCAGCGCCTCGGCGTACAGGTCGTGCAGGCCGGCCTCCGCGGCGAGCGTGGCGCTGCGGTCGTACGCCGCGCGCGCCTCCGCCCACGCGCCGCGCGCGCGATGCGTGTCGCCCATGCGCCGCACCGCCTCGGCGCGCAGCGCGGGCGTGTCGGCCAGCGCGAGCGCGGTGCCGTACGCCCGGTGCGCGCGCGCCTGGTCCCCCGCGTACTCGAACCGCTGGCCCTGCGCGATCGCCTCGCGGACGTCCGCGTCCGCCGGGGGCGTGGCCGTTCCCGCCGCCTCGCTCACGGCCACGGTCACCAGGCGATCGTGTAGCCCGAGAAGTGCGGCGTCTGGAACCGGAGCGTGCGCGACGTCACGTCCAGCAGGCCGCCCATCGACTCGAGCAGCGCCTTCGTCTCGGAGTCGATGTGCCACGCCTTCAGCCCCGCCGGCAGCAGCCCGCCGCAGCGCGAGACGTCGAGCGTCACCGTCACCGGCCGCGCGAACGCGTAGTGCGCGTAGCCCTCGGCGTGCACCTCGATCTCGAGGTACTGGCCGGCGACGACCTCCAGCGTGAAGGTCTCGGGCTGCGCGACCGCGCCCACGGGGAAGTCGACGCGGAAGCCGCCGACCACCAGCGCCCCGCCCTCCGGGCCGACGACCGCGCTGCCGCGCTGCGTCGCGTCGGTCGGGCAGGCCAGCCGCGTGACGGTGCCGAGCGTCCCGCCCAGCAGGTCGCCGAGCAGGCCGCCGGACGGCGCGGCGGCCGGGGCGGGCGCGCGGGGCGCGGTCGGAGCGGCCGGGCGGTCGCAGCCGGCGACGGCCAGCGCGAGCAGGAGCGTGGCGGCGCGGAGGGAGCGGAAGGCTCGCATGGACGGGGAGTGCGTCCGCACGCCACGGGACGTGCGGAGGGTGGTGCGTCCTCCCCTCCGGGAGGAGGACCGCGCGGCGGACCGTCGGACGACGGCCCTCCGTCGGACGCGCCAGGACGGCGCGACCGACACGGGCGACGATGGATCAGCCTAGCGCGTCACGCGTTCGGAGCCGCGTGACGCAGCGCACCCGACCATGCAATTCTCGGGCACGCCAGGGGCGGTCCGTCGTCACGCGGCCGGCCATCCACGCACGGTGTGCATCGCGCGCATGCCGGGCTCGACCGTTAGGGTCAGCCCGCGGCGCGCGGGAGCGCGCGCCCGACGACGAGGGTGACGTTGTCGGTGCCGCCGCGCTCGAGCGCGAGCTGCAGCAGCTGGTGCGCGACCTGCTCCGACGACTGCATCGTGCGGAGCCGCTCCGCGATCTCCGCGTCGGTCACGTGCTTCGTCAGCCCGTCGGTGCAGACGAGGATCACGCTGCCGCGCTTGCCGACGTCCACGCGCGTGATCTCGGGCAGCGCCTCCTTGGCGCCGATGGCGCTCGAGAGCACGTGCGCGAGCGGCGACGCGGTCGCGCGCTCGCGCGACAGGACGCCCTGATCCACCAGCTCCTGCGCGAGCGTCTGGTCCTTCGTCACCTGCCGCAGCACGTCGTCGCGGAAGAAGTAGACGCGGCTGTCGCCCACCTGCACGACGTACATCCACGGCCAGATGACGATGCCGAGCGACAGCGTGGTGGCCATGTCGCGCGCGTCGCTGCGCGTGCTCGCCTCCGCGCGCACCGCCTCGTGCGCCTCAATCGCGGCGGCGCGCAGCGCCTCCATCAGCTCGGTGTCGCCCGTCGACCCGGCGGCGTGGTACGAGCGCAGGCTCGACGCGAGGTAGTGCGTCACCGCCTCGGTGGCGAGGCGGCTGGCCAGGCTGCCGGCCGCGCTCCCGCCGACGCCGTCGGCCACCAGCATGATCGTGGCGAGCCGCTGCCCGCGCACCGACATGGCGGCCGCGTCGGGCAGGCTGGTGCCGTGCACCACGACCTGCGGGTGCACCGTGCAGAGGAGGAAGTGGTCCTGGTTCTCGGTCCGCACGCGGCCGGCGTGCGTCAGCCCGTAGAGATCGAGCTCGTCGTCGCGCGGCCGGTCGTCGCGCGCGGGTGGATCCTGGGTGGCGAAGGGCGAGGCGAACTTCATGGCCGACTCGGCTCGGGGGAGCGGCGGGGACTCCGGGCTGTCCGGGGCACGATGCGCGGGCGGCGGCGGCGCCACAAGGCACCGCGCGGCTCGGCGCGGCGTGGCGTGGTGTGGCGCCACGCACGAATCTGCGGCGCCCGGATCGCCAACGCGCGGACCGCAGGCGATATTCGCGCAGGCCCGCCCGGGCGCACGCCCGGCGCGGCCGCCGTCCATGCCGCCGCCAGCCGCCGAGGAGGGTACGGTGCAGGCCCAGGAATACGATGCGATCGTGGTGGGGTCCGGGATCTCCGGCGGCTGGGCCGCCAAGGAGCTGACCGAGAAGGGGCTGCGGGTCCTGATGCTCGAGCGCGGGAAGAACGTCGAGCACATCAAAGACTACGTGAACGCGACGAAGGGGCCGTGGCAGTACCCGCATCGCGGCGGCCGCACGGTGGCGATGGAGGAGCTCTACCCGGTCCTCAAGCGCGACTACCCACTGAACGAGAAGAACCTCGACTGGTGGGCGAGCGACCGCGACTCGCCGTACACCGAGGTGAAGCGCTTCGACTGGTACCGAGGCTACCACGTGGGCGGCCGCTCGCTGATGTGGGGCCGGCAGAGCTACCGCCACGGAGACCTCGACTTCAGCGCCAACGCGCGCGAGGGCGTCGCGACCGACTGGCCGATCCGCTACGCGGAGATCGCGCCGTGGTACGACCACGTCGAGCGGCACGCGGGGATCGCGGGCACGCGCAACGGCCTGGACGTGCTGCCCGACGGGCAGTTCCAGCCGCCGATCCCGCTCAACTGCGTGGAGGAGGAGTCGGCGAAGAGGATCGCGGCGCGCTTCGGCGGCGCGCGGCACATGATCCACTCGCGCGTCGCCAACGCGACGCTCAAGCTGCCGCATCGCCAGCCGTGCCAGTTCCGCGACGCGTGCTGGCTGGGCTGCCCGTACGGCGGCTACTTCAGCACGCAGTCGTCGACGCTGCCCGCCGCGGCGGCCACGGGGCGCCTGACGCTCAAGCCGTTCGCGATCGTGAGCGAGGTGCTCTACGACAAGGACGCGAAGCGCGCGACGGGCGTGCGCGTGATCGACGCGGTGTCGAACGCGTCGACGGACTACACGGCGAAGCTCGTGTTCCTGTGCGCGTCGGCGCTCAACTCGACGTGGCTGCTGCTGCGCAGCGCGACGGACGTGTGGCCGGGCGGGCTGGGGAGCAGCTCGGGCGAGCTGGGGCACAACCTGATGGACCACCACTTCCGCATCGGCGCGTCGGGGCGGATGGAGGGGTACGACGACAAGTACTACTACGGCCGCCGGCCGGCGGGCTTCTACATCCCGCGCTACCGCAACGTGGGGCGCGACAAGCGCGAGTACCTGCGCGGCTTCGGCTACCAGGGGAGCGCGAGCCGCGACGGCTGGTCGCGCGCGGTGGCGGAGCTGGGGATCGGCGGCGAGTTCAAGGACATGGCGTCGGAGCCGGGCCAGTGGCGCATGGGCGCGACGGCGTTCGGCGAGATGCTGCCGCACCACGACAACAAGGTCACGCTCGACCCCACGAAGAAGGACAAGTGGGGGCTGCCGGTGCTGGCGATCGACTGCCAGATCCGCGAGAACGAGCACAAGATGCGCAAGGACATGGGCGTCGACATGGCCGAGATGCTGGAGGCGGCGGGCGCGAAGGACGTGAGCGTGTACGACGGCGAGTACGCGCCGGGCATGGGCATCCACGAGATGGGCACGGCGCGCATGGGGACGAGCGCCAGGAACTCGGTGCTGAACCGGCACAACCAGGTGTGGGACGCGCCGAACGTGTTCGTCACCGACGGCGCGTGCATGACGAGCGCGTCGTGCGTGAACCCCTCGCTGACCTACATGGCGCTGACGGCCCGCGCGGCGGACTTCGCCGTGAACGAGCTGAAGGCCCGCAACCTCTGACCGAGGCCGCGACGATGGCGCACGACATCGATTCCCAGACGCCGTCCCCCGCCGTCATCACGCGCCGCGAGGCGGTGTGGCGCGTGAGCGCGATGCTCGGCGGCGTCGCGCTGGTGGGCGGCACGTCGCTGCTGGCCGCGTGCGAGCGCGGCGAGCGGCCCGCGGCGGCGGCCGACGGCACCTACAAGCCGGTCGGCAGGTTCACGGCACAGCAGGTGGCGATGCTCGACGAGATCGCCGACACGATCCTGCCGACGACGGCGAAGAGCCCGGGCGCGAAGGCGGCGGCCACGGGCGCCTTCATGGCGCTGATGGTGACCGACAGCTACCGCGCGCCCGAGCAGCAGGTGTTCACCGACGGGCTGGCGAAGGTCGACGCGGCGACGCAGCAGGCGCACAAGGTGGGCTTCATGCAGGCGACGCCCGAGCAGCGCACGGCGGTGCTGACGGCGCTCGACCGCGAGGCGAAGACGTACATGGACGCGCGCAACCGCGCGAAGGAGCTGGCCGCGGCGCAGGGCAAGCCCGTCGCGCGCGGGCCGCAGGCGCCGCCGGAAGGGACGCAGGTGATCCAGGACAAGCAGGCCGCGAGCGACTCCGCCGACAAGAACCTCCCGGACCAGCGGCAGGAGAACGCGGGCACGGGCGAGGTCGCGAGCGGCGCCGTCGCCGCCGACGCGCCGGCGCACTACTTCCGCATGATGAAGGAGCTGGCGATGCTCGGCTTCTTCACGTCGGAGATCGGGTACACGAAGGCGATGCGCTACGTGGAGTCGCCGGGCCGCTACGAGCCGTGCGCGCCGTACGCGCCGGGCGACAAGGCGTGGGCGCCACACGCGTAGTCCGGCACGCCGGGCCCGAGCTGCCAACGGCAATTGCAAGGAAGAAATCTGAAGAAGATCTGATAGGTGCGGATGGCTCCGGTGGGGTGCGAGGTTCGTCGCCGCCACACGGAGCCATCCGCTCCTATCAAAGCGGTTATCGGACTTCTTCCTTGCTGCCGTTGCCGTTGGGGAGGATACGGATGCGCCGGATGCTCCGGATCGTGCGGATCGCTCTCCGGAGCGCATGGGGCTTCGCCGCCGCGCGGACCGATCCGGAGCATCCGCCGCATCCGGAGCAGCCGTATCCCTCCCGGAGGCAGCAGGGGTCCAGTGCGCCGGATCCGAACGGAGAACGGCGTTTGCAGGGAAGAGATCTGAAGAAGATCCGATGAGTGCGGATGGCTCCGGTGGAGGGCGAGGAGAATCGCCGCCACGCGGAGCCATCCGCCGTTGTCAAAGCCGCTACCGGGCTGCTTCCCTGCAATCGCCGTCCAGGGTCCGGCGCGCCACGCCGGCTCAGCGCGCGGGCGTGATCACGACGTTGCGGAACTCGACGGCCGTATGGTCGCCCTGCAGCAGGATCGGCCCCGGCGCGCCCTCCTCGCTGTCCAGCGCGCCGCCGGTGATGCCGGGGATGATCTGGTCCGCGATCACCGTGCGGCCGTTCAGCACCACCGTCACGCGCCGCCCGACGAGCGTGATGTCGTACGACTGCCACTCGCCCGGCTTGCGCGACGCGTTCTCGCTCGCGGGCAGGAAGCCGTAGACGCCGCCGACGTTCAGCGGCAGCAGCTCCGACCGGTCGCCGCTGTCCTCGACCTGCACCTCGTAGCGGCCGCGCAGGTACACGCCGCTGTTGCCGCCCTTGGGCACGCGGAACTCCACGTGCAGCCTGAAGTCGTCGAACTTCCGCGTCGTCACCAGGTTCGCGCCCGACGCGGTGTTCGTGAGCACGCCGCCGACGACCTTCCAGTGGTTGGCCCCGCCCTGCGTCGTCCAGCCGGCGAGGTCGCGGCCGTTGAATAGCGGCACCGGCGTCCCCCAGCGCGGCGCGGCCGCGCGGCGCAGCGTCGGCGCCCGGGTCGCCGTCCAGGTGCGGCGCTCGCCGTTCGGCAGCACGAGCGACCCCGTCATCCCCTCACCGGCGACCGTCCCCTCGACCGTCAGGTCGGCGGTGCCCTGCTCCCACTGCGGCGGGATGGCGAAGCGCATGGTGCCGCCGGCGAAGTCGATGCGCCCGATGGGCCGCGCGCTGCCGACGTTCCCCACGAAGCGCCCCACCAGCGCGCTGTTCCCCGAGCGCGACACCTCCAGCCACGACGGCGCGATGGAGCCGTCCGGCTGCGTCACCCGCAGGTCCCAGCGGCCGACGATGGGCGGCTCGGTCGCCTGCGCGCGAGCGGCCGCGGGCAGCGCGAGGAAGGCGAGGGCGAGTGAGAGACGCGCGCGACGATTGGGTCGGGGCACGGCGGGGCTCCGCGTGGGGGATGCCCGAACGCTACCGCGCGAACGCCGCGCCCGGAACCGCACCGGTCAGGAGCTGGCGATCGATGCCCTCGGCGTCCGCGGTCGCGCCTCGTCCGACACGAACCACGCGTTCGGCTACGGATGCTCCGGATGGAACGGATCGCTCCACGTGGCGCATGGCGCGTCGCCGCGCGGAGCGATCCGCAGCATCCGTCGCATCCGGAGCATCCGTAGCCCTCGGTTCACCGATCCACGCCTGGCGCATGGGACGAAGTCGCCACGGGGAGCGATCCGGAGCATCGCCGTTCCGATCCGGAGCATCCGCACCCCTCGTTCGCCGACCCGTGCCGGGCGCCACCCGACTCAGTCGCCCTGCTTCAGCCGGAACAGGTAGCTCAGTTTCACGAACAGCGCGTCGTTCACTCGGCGCAGGTCGTTGAACGCCAGCGCGTCGGGCTCCGTGAGCGTGTTGCCGTAGCCGGCGAACACCACCGTGCCCGGCGTCGGCCGGTACGAGAACAGCCAGTCCGTGCGCAGCGCGTTGCCGCGGCGCTCCACCGACGGCACGAAGCTGCCGGCCGTCGGCCCCGTGGTGAGCAGCACCGCGCCCGTGCGCGGGTCGCGCAGCGCCGCGCGGCGCGTCGACTCGTACTGCGACACCACGCGCACCAGCACCGGGCGCGCCACCTGGTACTCCGCCCGCACGCGCGGGATGCGCAGCGACTGGATGCGCGCGCCGTCGCGGCGGCGCGTGAAGCTGCTCGCGACGTACGTCGCGCCCACGCGCAGCCGCTCGTTCGGGCGCAGGTCGAGCGACGCGTTCCAGTCGTGGCGCCGCACGCGCGACGACTCCAGGAAGTCCACGTCGTTGCCGACCGTCGTCCCCGCCGACGCCGCGAAGCGCCGGAACTGCGGCGTCGCCACCGAGAACGAGCCGACCGTCGTCCCCGTGCGCGCCGACGGCACGAACGCGGCGGGCGCCGCGCCGGTCGCGCCCGGCGTCCACAGCCCGCGGTAGTTCGCCGGGTCGAACGCGTAGCTCGCCAGCGCCGGCGTCACCGACACCGACCAGCCGCGGCGGAACGTCAGCTGGTTGTTCGCCGAGAGGCGGTGCTCCAGCCGGCTCTCGCCGTCGAAGAAGCCGTCGTAGCGCCAGAGCGCGCTCGTCTGCACGAACACGTTGTACCGCTCGAAGAACCCGCCGGGCCGCCCGAACGCCGTGTACCGGTTGTTGATGCTCGGCTGCACGAAGCCCGTGCGCGGCACGAAGCCGTTGTCCGTCTGGAAGTCCGGCGCGATGCCGAGCAGCGCGTAGTGGAAGCCGAAGTTGCGACCCGTGCGGTCGACGACCGCCTCCCACATCGGCGCGGTGCGGCGCACGCCGTCCTGCGTCGTCGAGCTGCCCACCGCCTGGAGCTGCGCGAAGTACATCCCGCCGAAGACGAGGCGCGCGTCGGCGCCGACGACGTGGTTGTCGCGCGCGCCGCTCGTGCGCCCGCTGTACAGCACGCCCGCCGTGGACTGCGTGCCGAGGTCGCGCCGCAGCCGCATGATGCCCACGAACGGCCGCGAGCCGTCGCCCGTCGTCGCGCGGTCGTCCATCGCCGTGAGCAGCGCGACGTCGTTGCGCCCGATCTTCCCCGTCAGCTTCGCCGCCGCCTCGGGGCGCACGATGCGCCGCGTGTAGACGAGCGTGTTCGGCACGTTGAACTGGTCGCTCCCCTCGACGAAGAAGGGGCGCCGCTCGGGATAGAAGAGCGCGAAGCGCTGGTCGGTGGCGATCTGCGTCGCGTCCGCCTCGACCTGCGAGAAGTCCGGGCGGATGGTGCCGTTGAGCACGAAGTCGCTCCCCATCGCCCAGCGCACGTTGCCGCCGACGTTGGCGTCGTTGGCGTAGCGCCAGCCCGCGTCGTCGCCCGGCGTGCCGGCGGGCGAGCCGGTCACGTACGGCGTGCCGGCGGTCGTGTTGGTGAGCTCCGGGTTCAGCTCCACGACCTGCCCGTGGCGCATCCCCGTCAGCCCCACCAGCCGACCCGCCTGCGCGATGAACGAGGCCGAGCCGCGCCGCGCGGGCGTCCACGTCTGCTCGTAGCCGCTGTGCTGCACGCGCCGCACGACCTGCAACCCCCACCGCTGCGGATTGCCCACCGCGTAGCGGATGGAGCTGAACGGGATGCGCACCTCGACCTCGTAGCCCTGGTCGGTCACGCGGCCCTTGGAGCGCCACTGGGAGTCGGCGCTGAGGTCGTTCTGCCCGGGCGCGACGTTGGCGCCGGGGATGAAGCCGCCGCCCTCGCTCTTCGTGCCGTCGGCCTGCACGCCCAGCGGGTTGACGATGAACACCAGCGCGCGGCGGCGCTCGTCGAAGGTGTCGAGGTGCAGCTCGACGTAGTCGTCGCTGCTCACGCGGTCGCGGTCGGCCAGCGTCGCGCGCACCGCGCCGTGCGGCTCGAAGGCGCGGATGCCGAAGTGGATCGCGGTCGGCGAGTACCACACCAGCACCTCGGTCGAGTCGGGCGCGGGGCGTCCGTCCACCGGCTGGTAGAGCGAGAAGCCCGTGAGCACCGCGGCCTCGCGCCAGACCGGCTCGTCGAGCCGGCCGTCGACCTCGATCGTCCGCTCCAGCCGCGGCGCGCGCACCTCGAGCTGGCCGCGCAGGCCATGGTGGACGGGCGGCGCGGCGGGATTGGCGGCGGCGAGCTGCAGCGGGAGGGCGAGGAGGGCGGCGAGCGACATGCGGGCGATTCGGAGCGGAGAAGGACGGCAGGCCCAAACGTAATGCGCCTCGCCCCCCGACTCTTGCGGCGCCATCCGTTCCCCATAGCTTGGCGCTCCCGAAGAAAGTCCGAACACGCCCCACCCACCACTGTCCGAGGGAGTCCGCATGGCCGCGTCGTCCACCCCCGCCGGGTACCACAGCGTCACGCCCAGCCTCATCGTCCGCGACGCCGCGAAGGCGATCGCGTTCTACCAGCAGGCCTTCGGGGCCGAGGAGCTCAGCCGGATGGCCGGCCCCGGCGGCGCGATCATGCACGCCGAGATCCGCATCGGCGACTCGATCGTGATGCTGGGCGAGGAGAACGTCGAGTGGGGGACCAAGTCGCCGCTCAGCACCGACGGGAATCCCGGCTCGCTCCACCTCTACGTCGCGGACGCCGACGCCGCGTTCCAGCGGGCGCTCGACGCCGGCGCCACGGTGCGCTACCCGATGGAGGACGCCTTCTGGGGCGACCGCTACGGCAAGCTCACCGACCCGTTCGGGCACGAGTGGGGGATCGCCACGCGCCGGAAGGAGATGACGCCCGAGGAGATGGAGCGCGCGGGCGCCGAGTGGATGGCGCGGCAGGCCGCGCAGCAGGGGGCGGGCGCGCAGGCGTAGCCCGCGGCGGGGCCCGGGATGGCGTCGGGCGGCCGGGCGTGCGCCGTGGCACGGTGCGCGCACGGTCCGTCCGGTACCATGCGGGGTGGCCGAGTCGTCCACCCACCGGGATTCGCGATCGCGCGGGCCCCTCCCCCAGGCCCGCGTGCCGATGTCCCACGCCTCCCTGCTCGGCGCCTGCGCGACGCTGGTCGCGCTGCTCGGGGTCCCGTCGCCCGCCGCGACGCGGGCGCCCGCACGTCGCGACCCGGGGGTCGCGCAGGCGCCGGCCGCCGACTCCGTGGTGGAGTTCCGGCTGCACGACCAGTTCGGGCGCGTGCACGAGGCGGCGACCTACCGCGGACAGCCGCTGATCGTCGTCGGCGCGGGGCGCGGCGGGCGCGATGCGGGCACCGCGTGGGTCGAGCAGCTGCGCGCGATGCAGGGCGGCCCGGACGCGGCCGGCGCGCTGCCCGCGGGCGCGCTGCCCGTGGTCGCGGTGGCGGACCTGCGCGGCGTGCCGCGGCTGCTGCGGCGCCTCGTGCGCGGCCGCTTCCCCGAGGACCGCGCCCGCGCCGTGCTGCTGGACTGGGAGGGATCGCTCGCGCGGCGCTTCGGCTTCGACAGCGAGCGGTGCACGCTGCTGGTGGTCGGGCCGGGCGGCCGCGCGCACCTGCGCACGACCAGCGCGGCGGTCGACACGGCGCTCGCCCGGACCCTGCTGCGCGAGGCGGCCGCGCTGACTGCCACGACCGCCTCGGGTCCCTCCTCCTAGCCACGCTCTCCCGGCGACCGACGCGTGACCGCCTTCAACAGCGGCGGGCGCCTGGCGTACGAGCGCGGCGTGTTCGGAAACCGCCTTCGCCCGAAGGGCGCGATCACGCCACCGTTGTGACGCGCCGTCCGCGCCCTGCTCACATGGCGCCGCTCTGGAGCCGCGCGATGAACTGCTGCCCGGCCTCCGTGACTCCGATGATCTCCGTCGCGACGCCGATCTCCGTCATCGTGTCGACGAAGGCGACCGTCGCGACTGGGAGCGTGAGCGCCTGCACGACGGGGTAGCCCCGACTCGCGCGCTGCGCGGCCGCGTGGTCGAACTCGGCCTCCGGAACCGTGAACGCGACATGCGGAACGCCGCCTTGCGGGTGCGTGGCGGCGCAGCGAGCGAACCGGGCTCCATCGGAGGGCTCCTCGGATCGACGTGAACACGGTTCCTCGCACGGCGTCGCCACGGGTGCTCCGGTCGTGCGTGGCTGAGCCGCGTGCGCGCGGCCCCGGCGGCCGCGAGTCGAGCGCAGCCAGTGGCCGGGGCGTCTGTCGTCCCGCCGCGGTGCTCGGCCGCTAGGGCGTCACGCGGGTGGCGCTCATGGTGAACGGGATCGTGCACGTCGTGTAGACCAACCCGTTCTCCGATCCCTCGTTGTATCGGAACACCAGCGTGCCGCTGGCGCTCAGGCGCATCATCCCGTCGGCACCCTCGAATCGCCCCTCAGCGCGTCCATCCTGCGTGCCGAAGAGGCGCACCCCGCCTTCACGCGGCCCGGCCTCGAGCCCCATCGGGATGGCCCGGCTGTTGGTGAAGCTGCCGTCTGGCCGGAGTGTGCCCTCGACCGACGGGGCCGATGCGGTTCCGAGCGAGTCCTGCGAGGGAGCCCACGACATGGTGGTGGCCGTCTGGGTCACCCGGACCCAGAAGCGGACCGAGTCCGCCACCGGCGACGGCGTCGGGAAGTAGCCGAGGGTGTCGGCGAGGGCGCTCGGGGTCGGGCGCGGCAGCTGACGCGGCGCACAGCTCCCGCCCTGGTTGATCTGCAGGGCGCGGTACAGACCGGTGACGTTCAGGGGCGGCCGCCCGTGCGTCGCGGTGCCGGCGGAAGCGTCCTTGGTCACGCGCGCGGGCGCGCTGTCGCGCTGGCTCTGGGCGTCGGCCCCCGCAGCGGTGAATGCCAGAAGCGCGGACGCCGTGAGCACTGCCCGAGTGAGTGCAACGCGCATGGTAGCACCTCGAGGAGCTAGGGTCGGCTTGCAGTGGCGCCCCATCTCAGACCTGCCGGATGCCTAGCCTACCAGCGCGGCCGGCGCCGTCAAGACGGCAGTGCGACCAAGTGTCGCGAGCTGAACAGAGCTCTGGCGATACAGCGCCAGAGCGGGGAGGGCTCGACCCGGCTCTGGACGACCGTGTGGACGGCAGCGGCGCGGATCGCGCGCGGGCCCCTCTCGCCACGGCGCTGCGCACACTGCCCCACGGGATCACGTACGCCGTGTGGACCGGGATCGGCGCGGTCGCGACGGCGTGCCGGGCATCGTGCCGTTCCGCGAGCTGGCGACCGCGATGCGCCTCGTGTGCATCGGGCTGAACGTGGCCGGGATCACCGGCCCCACGATGGCCGCTCCCGCATCGCCCACGTGAGCGCCCCCAACTTCACGGTCGCCGCCGACCGCCCCCGTGTGGTCATCGTCGGCGGCTTCGCGGGCCTGCGCGGCGCTCGCGCGGACCCTGCTGCGCGAGGCGGCCGCGCTGACTGCCACGACCGCCTCGGGTCCCTCGTCCTAGCGCGCTAGACGGTCGCCGGCGTGGCGTCCGCCGGCTGCTCCGGCACGGCGACGTTCGCCTCGGCCGCCGCCTCCGCGGCCTCCGCGGCTTCACGCGCGTCGCGGCGGTCGCGCTCGCGCTGCAGGTCGCGCTGCTGCGCGGTGTAGGCGCCGAAGCTGCTCTTGAACTGGTGCGGGCGTGCGGCCATGCGGGATCCCTGGACGACGTGAGGACGCGCACCGGTCGCACGCGATGATCGAAGCATCGTCACCGGACCACCAGGAGTCAAACGAATCCCGGGATTCGCGCCGTGGACCTCAGGGCACGACCGGGCGCGCCTTCGCCATCGCCGCCTCGATCTCCGCCGCCTCGCGCGGCGCGCGCGACAGCCACTCCACGCCGTCGCGCGTCACCGCGTAGTCGTCCTCGATGCGCACGCCGGTGTGCTTGTAGCGATCGACGACCGCACGGATCTTCGCGAGCATCGCGCGGTTGCGCGGCGTGTCCGGCAGCAGGCGCAGCACCTCGGGGTTCACGTAGATCCCCGGCTCGATGGTGAACGCGTCGCCCTCGCGCAGCGTCCGGTCGTCCAGGTAGTACTGCGCGGGGTCGTGCACCTCGATGCCGATGCCGTGCCCCAGCCCGTGCGGCATGAACAGCGCGAACTGGCGGCAGAGGCGCGAGGTCGGGGTGCACGGTCCGCCCCACGGCGCGTCGAACATCGCGTCGGCGGACTCGATGAGCCCCAGCCGCGCCAGCCCGCGCGCGATCACCGAGTCGGCCGCCGCCTGCACCGCCGCCCACCTCGCGCCCGGCTTCGCGGTCGTCTCGGCCGCGTGCTGCGCGTCGCGCACGATCTGGTAGACGGCGCGCTGCTCGGGCGAGTAGCGCCCGTTGACGGGCACCGTGCGCGTGACGTCGGCGGCGTAGCCCTCGTACGACGCGCCGATGTCCATCACCACCACCTCGCCGTCGCGCATCACGCGGTCGTTGCGCATGTAGTGCAGCGTCGTGCTGTTCGGCCCCGACCCGATGATGCTCGCGAACGACGGCCCCTCGGCGCCCGCCTGCAGGAACGCCGACTCGACGGTCGCCTGCACCTGGCGCTCGTTGGCGTTGGGGCGCACGGCGCGCAGCGCGGCCGCGTGCGCGGCGCCGGTGGCGTCGATTGCCTTCTTCAGCAGCGCCAGCTCGCGCGGCGACTTGCGTGCGCGCAGCCGGTCCACGATGGGGTGCGCGTCGCGCACGACGAGGCCGGGGTGCGCGGCCGCGAAGCCCTGCATGAAGCGCGCGCCCAGCGTCACCGTGTCGCGCCCCGCCGCGTCGCCCGACGCGAAGTCGCGCAGCGTGTGGAACGGCAGCCCCGCCGCGGCCAGCGAGTCGAGCGCCGGCCGCAGCTCGCGCATGTGCCGGCGCGCCAGCCCCGTCTCCCGCGCCACGGCGGCCGAGTCGGCGGGGATGCCGACGTAGAGCTGGTAGCGCACGTCCGGCACGTCCACGAACACCGACGTCCGCGTCACGCCGCCGCGCTTCACCATCACCAGCACGGCGTCCGGCTCGTCGAAGCTCGTGAGGTAGCGGAACGCCGGCAGCGGCCGGTACGCGGTCCAGAGCGCGACCGGCTCGCGCGCGCCGAACGCGACGACGACGCCGCTGTCCAGGTGCGCCGCGAGCGAGTCGCGGCGCGCCTGGTACTCCTCCGGCGGGATCGACTGGGCGGCGGCCGGACGGCCGGCCGCGAGGGCGCAGGCGAGACCGACGACGGCGGCGAGCGGGGAACGACGCATGGCAGGCGGGGCACGGGTGGATCCGACGACGAACCGTACCATGCACGCGACCCCGCGGCCAGCGGCGCGGCGCGACGCGACGCGCGCTCACCGCGGCCGCAGCCCCGTGAGCGCGCCCTGCGCGAACGACCACCGCTGCCCTGACAGCGCCCCCACCGGCTGCGCCAGCGACACGACGGCGCGCGCGTCCCGGCTGGGCGCGAGCGTCCGCGCGGCGCCGGCCATCACCGCCAGCCGCACCATGCCCGTCCCCGCGGCGGCGCCGGCGGGCACCCGCAGCGTGGCCCGCGCGCCCGGCGCGAGGCGGCCCAGGTGCCAGTCGCGGGTCCCGTCCAGCAGGTAGACGTCCAGCCAGGCCGTGCCCGCGTTGTCCACGAGGACTACGGGACGCGCGGCCGCCGGCGCGGCGGACACGGGGGCAGTGGCGGGGGCGCCGTACGTGGCGCAGGCGGCGAGCGACAGCTGGGCGAGCGAGAGCGCGGCGACGAGCGCGCGGATCTTCAGCGAAGCGGGCATGGGTCCCTCCGGCAGTGGATGTATGACGGCGGAGGCGCGTGGAATCGGGCCTCGATCAGGAGCGCGGAAAACGCGGCCCGATCCACTCATCGCCACCCGTCACTCCCCGCCCGCCGGCGGCGCGCTAGCTTGCAGCCCGTGCCCCGCCCCCCCACCCGCCCCCCCCCCGCCCT
>CBHYLO010000034.1:0-15958 GCA_966128675.1 uncultured bacterium
GCGGCACGCAGTCGCTGCACACCAACTCGATGGACGAGACGCTGTCGCTGCCGACCGAGCAGGCCGTGCAGGTCGCGCTGCGGACGCAGCAGATCCTCGCCTACGAGACCGGCGTCCCCAACGTGATGGACCCGCTGGGCGGCTCGTACTACGTCGAGGCGCTCACCGACCAGCTGGAGCGCGAGGCCGAGGCGCTGTTCGAGCAGATCGACGCGCAGGGCGGCGTCGTGCAGGGGCTCGAGGAGGGCTGGTTCCAGCGCCGCATCGCCGAGAGCGCGGCGCGCCAGCAGTGGGAGATCGAGCAGCACCGGAAGCTCATCGTCGGCGTCAACGAGTTCGTGACCGACGAGGAGGAGCTGTCCATCCCGCTGCTCAAGATCGGGCAGGAGGCCGAGGAGGAGCAGCGGCGCAGCATGGCGGCGCTCCGCGCGCGGCGCGACAACGCGCTCGTGCAGCAGCGGCTGGAGGCGCTGCGCGAGGCCGCGCGCGGGACGGCCAACGTCGTCCCGTTCATCCTCGACTGCGCGCGCGCCTACTGCACGCTCTACGAGATCCGCGCGGCGCTGGAGGACGTGTTCGGCGCGTACCGCGAGCCGGTGTTCTTCTGAGCGCGGCGCGGAAGATCCCGGCGCGGCGGTCGGCCGCGAGGAAGTCCGGCGGCACCGCCGACTGGTGGGCCAACCAGTTCGACGCCCAGTACCTGCGCGAGTACCAGCCGCTGTTCACGCCCGAGCGCGACCGGCACGAGGTCGCGCGGCTGCTCGACGTGCTGGAGCTGCCGGCCGGCTCGCGGGTGCTGGACTGCCCGTGCGGCCAGGGGCGCCACGCGCACCTGCTGGCCGAGGCGGGCTTCGACGTCGACGCGCTGGACTACTCCGAGGAGCTGCTCGCCATCGCCCGGAAGCGCGGCACGGGCAAGACGCTGCGCTACACGCAGGGCGACATGCGGAAGCTCCCCGGGCGCTGGACCGGGCGCTTCGACGCGGTCGTGAACCTCTTCACGAGCTTCGGCTTCTTCCTCGACCCGGCCGACGACGCGCGCGTGATCCGCGAGTTCGCGCGCGTGCTGCAGCCGGGCGGGGTGCTGGTCTGGCACGGCGGCAGCCGCGACGGCGTCATGGCGCGCTTCCTGGAGCGCGACTGGTGGGTGAGCGACGACGGCACCATGATCGGCCACGAGCGCTCGTTCGACCCGCTGTCGGGCGTCCTCACGGTGCTGACCACCTGGGAGGGGAAGCGCACCCGCGGCGAGCGCGAGCACCGCATCCGGCTCTACACGGCGACCCGGCTGGCCGAGCTGTGCGCGGAGGCGGGGCTGGTGGTCGAGCAGGCCTTCGACGCCTGGCGCGACCGGCCGATGACGCGGCGCTCCAGCGAGATGCTGCTGGTGGCCCGCAAGGAGTGACGCCCTGCCCGCCGGCGGGGCCGTCCGCTAGCTTCTGAGTCTGCCGTACGGCGAGTGGGGAGCAGGGAGAACGCGCTCCCCGCTCCCCACTTCTCACTTCCGACAGTCATGGACCGTCCCATTCGCGTGCTCGTCGCCAAGCCGGGGCTCGACGGACACGATCGCGGCGCCAAGGTGGTGGCCGCGGCGCTGCGCGACGCCGGCATGGAGGTCATCTACACGGGCCTTCACCAGACGCCCGAGATGATCGCGACCGCGGCCGTGCAGGAGGACGTCGACGTCGTCGGCCTGTCGATCCTCAGCGGCGCGCACATGACGCTCTTCCCGCGCGTGCTGCAGCTGCTGCGCGAGCAGGGGCGCGACGACATCCTGCTCACCGGCGGCGGCATCCTCCCCAAGGAGGACATGGAGGCGCTGCACGCGCATGGCGTGGGGCGGCTCTTCGGACCGGGGACGCCGACGTCCGACCTGATCGACTACATCAAGGGCTGGTTCGCCGAGCGGCAGCGCCAGGAGAGCCAGCAGGCGTGACGGCGGCCGTCCAGCAGGAGCATTCGCAGCAGGACCGGCCCACCGCGCGCCTGCGCCAGCTGAGCGCCGAGGTGCGCTCGCTAGAGGCGACGCTGCGCGAGGGCGGCGGCGCCGACAAGATCGAGCGCCAGCACCGGCAGGGGAAGCTGACGGCGCGCGAGCGCATCGCG
Organism: uncultured bacterium; assembly: GCA_966128675.1. Lineage (GTDB taxonomy): Bacteria > Gemmatimonadota > Gemmatimonadetes > Gemmatimonadales > Gemmatimonadaceae > Roseisolibacter. The sequence continues at coordinate 2,107 of CBHYLO010000034.1, forward strand.
CGGCTGTGCGACGCGGGGACGCCCTTCGTCGAGATCGGCCTGCTGGTCGCGCATGACCGCTACGACGGCCAGGCGCCCGCTGCCGGCGTCGTCACGGGCCTGGCCGTCGTGCACGGCCGCGAGGTCGTCGTCGTCGCCAACGACGCGACGGTGAAGGCCGGCTCCTGGTGGCCCGAGACCATCCCCAAGATCCTGCGCGCGCAGGAGATCGCGATGCGCTGCCGCATCCCGATCGTGTACCTGGTCGACTCGGCCGGCGTGAACCTCCCCTACCAGGGCGGAGTGTTCCCAGGGCAGTACGGCGCCGCGCGCATCTTCCAGTACAACTCGATCATGCGCCGCCACCTGCGCATCCCGCAGCTGGCCGCGGTGATGGGGCCGTGCGTGGCGGGCGGCGCGTACCTGCCGGCGCTGTCGGACGTCATCGTGATGACGAAGGGCACGTCGTTCATGGGCCTCGGCGGCGCCAACCTGGTGAAGGGCGCCACCGGCCAGACGATCGACAACGAGACGCTCGGCGGCGCCGTCACGCACACGGAGCTGTCGGGCGTCGCGCACTACGCGGCCGACGACGATCCCGCCGCGATCGAGAAGCTGCGCGAGCTGATCGACCGCCTGCCGCCGCAGCGCGAGGTCGCGACGCGCGCCGCCGCCGACCCCGCCGCGGCGCCCGAGACGCTGTACGACGTGCTGCCGGCGGACCACCGCATGTCGTACGACATGCACCACGTGCTGCGCGCGATCGTCGACGGCGGCGCGCTGGACGAGTTCCAGGCGAACCTCGCGAAGGAGATCATCTGCGCCGACGCGCGCATCGCCGGGATCCCGGTGGGCGTGATCGCCAACCAGCGCGGGCTGATCAAGGGGCGCGCGGGCGAGAAGCCGCGCTTCGGCGGCATCCTGTACGCGGAGAGCGCAGAGAAGGTCGCGTACTACATCGACCGGTGCGACCGGCAGGGGATCCCGCTGCTGTTCGTGCAGGACGTCTCGGGCTTCATGGTCGGCCCCGAGGCCGAGCACGAGGGGATCATCCGCTCGGGCGCGCGCTTCGTCGAGGCGATGGCGACCGCGCGCGTGCCGAAGATCGTGCTCACGGTGAACCACGCGTCGGGCGCCGGCTACTACGCGATGGCGGGGCAGGGCTTCGATCCCGACTTCATCTTCTCGTGGCCCAGCGGGCGCATGGGCGTGATGGAGGGCGAGTCGGCCGTGCAGGCCGTGCACGGCCCGTCCATCGAGAAGGCGCGGAAGGCGGGCCAGCCCGTGCCGCCCGACGTGCAGGCGTCCATCGAGGAGATGCGCGCCGACTACGAGCATCAGCTCGACGCGCGCTACGCGGCCGCGCGCGGCTTCGTCGACGCGATCGTCCACCCCGAGGAGACGCGCACGGTGCTGACCGCCGCGCTGCGCGCCGCCCTCCAGAACCCCGGGCCGCACCTCGGCGCCTTCGTGCTGCCGGGCGGCCTCTGATCCCTCGCTCCGCTCGGGATGACCACACCGACTACGAACGACCGCATCGTCCGCGTGGCGAGCGGGCAGGGCTTCTGGGGCGACTCGCTGGAGGCGCCGCGCCAGCAGGTGGAGGGCGGTCAGGTGGACTACCTGATGCTCGACTACCTGGCCGAGGTCACGATGTCGATCCTCCAGAAGCAGAAGGAGCGCGACCCGAACATGGGCTACGCGCGCGACTTCCTGGGCGCGATCGAGAGTGTGCTGCCGGCCATCGTCGACCGCGGCGTGCGCGTGGTGGCGAACGCCGGCGGCGTGAACCCGGTGGCGTGCGCGCGCGCGGTGCTGGACGTCGCGGCGAAGCACGGCGCGGCGGGGAAGGTGAAGGTCGGCGTCGTGACCGGCGACGACCTGCTGCCGCGCCTCGATGAGCTGCTGGCGTCGGGCCACGAGCTGCGCAACATGGACACCGGCGAGCCGCTCTCGGTCATCCGCGACCGCGTGCTGTCGGCCAACGCGTACATCGGCTCGACGCCCATCGTCGAGGCGCTCGCGCGCGGCGCGAACGTCGTCGTCACCGGCCGCTCGACCGACACCGCGCTGACGATGGCGCCGCTGCGCCACGAGTTCGGCTGGGGCGCGGAGGACTGGAACGCGCTCGCCGCGGGCATCATCGCGGGCCACATCCTGGAGTGCGGCGCGCAGTGCTCGGGCGGCAACTGCCTGTACGACTGGCGCAGCATCCCCGACCTCGCGAACGTCGGCTACCCGATCGCCGAGGCGCGCGCGGACGGCACGTTCGTGGTGACGAAGCATCCGGGCACCGGCGGCCGCGTGTCGTTCCACTCGGTGGCCGAGCAGCTCGTGTACGAGATGGGCGACCCGCACGCGTACATCACGCCCGACGTCGTCGCCGACTTCACGAGCATCCGGCTGGAGGAGGTCGGGCCGGACCGCGTGCGCGTGCATGGCATCACCGGGACGCCCGCGACCGACAAGCTGAAGGTGTCCATCGCGTACCGCTTCGGCTGGAAGGCGGTCGGCACGCTCGTGTACTCCTGGCCCGACGCGATGGAGAAGGCGCAGCTGGCCGACCGCGTGCTGCGCGAGCGGCTCGACCGCCTGGGCCTGAAGTTCGACGAGGTGCTGACCGAGTTCGTGGGCGCGAGCGCGACGCACGGTCCGCTAGCCGGCGCGCCCGCCGCGGAGCTCCCCGAAGTGCAGCTGCGGGTGGGCGTGCGGGGCACCGACCGCGCGAGCGTCGAGCGCTTCACGCGCGAGATCGCGCCGCTCGTGCTCAACGGCCCGCCGAGCGTGACCGGCTTCGCCGGCGGGCGCCCGAAGGTCGAGGAGATCGTCGCCTACTGGCCCGCGCTGGTGGACAAGACCGTCGTGCACACCAACGTCGAGGTGCTGTCGTGAGCGCGGAGAGCGTGAAGGTCCGCCTGCTGGACGTCGCGCACGCGCGCAGCGGGGACAAGGGCGACACGGCGAACGTCGGCATCATCGCGCTCAAGCCCGAGTGGTACGCGCTGCTCGACCGGTACGTCACCCGCGACCGTGTCGCGCAGCACTTCCGCGGCATGATCACGGGCGACGTGGTGCGCTTCGAGCTGCCGAACCTGCTCGCGCTCAACTTCCTGCTGCACGGCGCGCTGGGCGGCGGCGGGACGCTGTCGCTCAAGACCGACGCGCAGGGGAAGGTCTACTCGACCGCGCTGCTGCGGATGGTGCTCGACGTGCCGGCGGACGAGGCGCGGCAGCTCGGGCTCCCGGTCCGCGCGGGCTGACCGATGGACCGGCTCGCGGTCGCCAAGGTGGCGCTGACGGTCATGGCGCTGATCTTCCTCGCCGGCTCGATGTGGACCGGCGAGGACTGGCCGCGGCTGGCCGCGATCGGGCTGCTGGCGTTCGCCTTCGTGCTCCGGTTGGCGGGCCGGCGCCGACCGCCGGAATCGCCCCGCCGCGCGAACCTCCCCGGCCGCCCCGGGTACCTCCACGCCCCCCGCCGCACGGGGGGGGCGTCGCGCGTTCCGCCCCGCGCCCGGCCCGAACAGGCCCCGGGCGAGGAGGTGCAACGAAGCGCCCAAGTCGTTTATATTTCGCAGCTTATGAGCACTCGCCAGGTCCCCGAGCTCCTCGCCCCCGCCGGTACGCTGGAGGCCGTCCGCGCCGCCGTCGCGAACGGCGCCGACGCCGTGTACCTGGGCGCCTCGCGCTTCAACGCCCGCGACGAGGGCGCCCAGCTCTCGCTCGACGAGCTGGAGCAGGCGTGCGCTATCGCCCACGCGAAGGGCGTCCGGGTGTACCTGACGTTCAACGTCCTCATCAAGCCGGACGAGCTGGCGGACGCTCTCACCTACCTGGGCGAGTGCATGGACCGCGGCATCGACGCGGCCATCGTGCAGGACCTGGGGATCGTGCGCCTGATCCAGCAGGTCTACCCGACGCTGGAGATCCACGGCTCGACGCAGATGACGGTGCACGACGCGAGCGGCGCGCTGGTGATGCGCGAGCTGGGCGTCGAGCGCGTCGTGCTGGCGCGCGAGAACACGCTCGACGACGTCCGCGCGATCCGCGAGGCGGTGCCCGACCTCGGCCTCGAGACCTTCATCCACGGCGCGCTCTGCATCTCGTACTCCGGGCAGTGCTTCATGTCCGGGATGATCTCCGAGCGCTCGGCCAACCGCGGCTCGTGCGCGCAGAGCTGCCGCAAGGACTACGTCCTCACGGACGTGCTCCAGGGCCAGGAGCTCGACCGCGGCTATCTGATCTCGACCAAGGACCTGGCGGCGCACGACCACCTGCCCGCGCTGGCGGAGCTGGGCGTCGGCTGCCTGAAGATCGAGGGGCGCAAGAAGAAGCCCGAGTACGTCGCCACGGTGACCAAGGGCTACCGCGAGTGGCTGGACCGCATCGACCGCGGGGGCTGGACGCCGCCGACGGACGCCGAGGTGCAGCCGCTGGTGCAGATCTACAGCCGCGGGTTCACCGGCGGGATGTACGGCGGGCGGCAGGGGCGCGAGTACATCACGCGCACGCAGCCCGACAACGCCGGCGTGGAGCTGGGCGTGGTCGTCGGCCGCGAGGGCGCGGACCTCCTGATCGAGGTCCGTGAGCCGCTGGCGGTGGGCGACGGCGTCGGCTTCGAGCCGCCGGTCGGCACCCCGGGCACGAGCACGGGCTTCACGGTCACGGCGGCGCGCACGCTCGCCACGCGCGCCGGGATGACCCGCCAAGCGATCGCCGCCCGCGGCCGCGTGCCGCTGGGCTGGCGCGTCGTGCGCACGTCGCATGCGGCGCTGCTGGAGCGCGCCCGCGCCAGCTTCGCCGCGATGCCGGACGGCAGCCGGGCGCGGCGCACGCGCGTCGACGTGCGCCTGTTCGGCCACGCCGGCGGCCCGCTGAAGGCCGTCTTCCGTGCGGGGGAGGACGAGGTCACGGTGCGCAGCGACGTGCCGCTGGCGCAGGCCTCCAAGCGCGCGCTGGACGTGCCGCAGCTCCGCGAGCAGCTCGGGCGCATGGGCGAGACGCCGTTCTCCCTGGGCGCGCTCGACATCGCCGGGCTGGGCGTCGGCCTCTTCCTGCCCGTGAGCGAGCTCAATCGCCTGCGGCAGGAGGCGACGGACGAGCTGCTTCTGCGCCGCGACTGGGCGCACCAGGCCGTCGTGGCGGAGCGCGAGGAGCGCATCGCCGCGGCGATCGGGCGGGCACGGACGGCGAGCGAGGTGCCGGCGCGCGTCGCAGCGGTCGCCGAGGCGTCCGAATGGTCCGGCCTCGAGCCGGCGGAGGCCGTAACCCTGAACGCGGGGGGCGTCGTCGCGGACGAGCTCGCCGCTCCCGTGGCGCCGTTCGCGCTGCGCGCTTCGGTCTACTCGCTCGAGGATGCGCTGCTCGCCGCGGAGGGCGGCGCGACGGAGGTCGTGTTCGACCCGTTCCTCCGGCACCCGGCGCCGCCGCTCGCGCGCGTGCGCGCGGCGCAGGAGCAGTTGGCCGCGCGCGGCGTCGCGCTGCGGCTCCGCACGCCGACGATCGTCCGCCCCGAGGAGCGCCGCGCGATCCAGAAGTGGCTCGACCTGGGTCTCCCGCTGCTCACGGGGCATACGGGGCTGATGATGGAGTTCGGCCGCGCGGGTCGCGACGTCGTCGCCGACTACGCGGTCAACATCTTCAACCAGCACACGGCCGCGGAGCTGTTCCGCCTCGGCGCGCGCCGGCTGACGCTCTCCGTCGAGCTGACCGCCGACGAGATGGCGCAGGTCGTCGCGCCGTGGGACGGCGACGGCTTCGACGCGTTCGTCTACGGCCGCCCCGAGGGGATGACGATCGAGCACTGCGTCCTCTCGGCCGCGTTCGACCGCGAGCCGACGACGTGCCGCGACCTGTGCGTGAAGAAGCACACGAACGTGCAGCTCACCGACCCGGCGGGCTACACCTTCCCGGTCGCGACCGACTCGGCCTGCCGCAACCGGCTGCTGCACTCGCGGCCGGTCGAGGGCGCGGAGTACCTGCCGAAGCTGTGGCGCTCGGGCATCCGCGGCTTCCAGCTGGTGTTCAACGTGCCGGGCGACCCGATCCGCGAGATCGTCGGCGGCTACCGCGCGGCGCTCGACGCGCTCGCCGGCGGGCGCCGCCCCGACGTGGCTGCGGTGCGCGCCGCCGTCGGCCCCGCGTTCACGCGCGGCCACTTCGCGCGCGCCGTCTGACCCGGCCGCTCCCGCGCATCGCGGTGCTCGACCCTGGTGCGCTCGAATCATCCCTGGCGCGTGGCGGCGATCCGCCGGGCACGCGCGACGCGAGTAGCTTGACCGCATGTCGCTGCAGGTGACGACGCCGACGCTCGACGACGCCCGCGCGCTGCTGCGGGCGCGCTTCGGCTATCCGGAGTTCCGCCCGGGGCAGGAGCGTGCCGTGCGCGCCGTGCTCGAGGGGCGGGACACGCTCGTCATCCTGCCCACCGGTGGCGGCAAGTCGCTCTGCTACCAGGTGCCGGCGCTGCTGCTGCCGGGCCTGACGGTCGTCGTGTCGCCCCTCATCTCGCTGATGAAGGACCAGGTCGACGCGCTCACGGCGCGCGGCCTGCCGGCGGCGTTCGTCAACAGCACGCTCACCACGGCGCAGGCGCAGGAGCGGTTCACGCGCGCGGCGCGCGGGGAGCTGAAGCTGCTCTACGTCGCGCCCGAGCGCTTCGACTTCGGCAACACGGCCGAGCGGCTGCGCGAGATGGGCGTGGCGCTGCTGGCGGTCGACGAGGCGCACTGCATCAGCGAGTGGGGCCACGACTTCCGCCCCTCGTACCTCCGCATGCGGCGCGTGCGCGAGGCGCTCGGCGACCCGGTCACGATCGCGCTCACCGCGACGGCCACGCCCGAGGTGCGCCGCGACATCGCCGCGCAGCTCGGCCTGCACGAGCCCGAGACGGTCATCACGGGCTTCGACCGCACGAACCTGCACTACCACGTGGTGCCGGTGAAGGGCGACCGCGAGAAGGACGCGGCGCTCGCCGACGTGCTCGCGCGCAACGACGGGCAGGCGATCGTCTACGCCTCCACGCGCAAGTCGGTGGAGCGCGTGACCGAGGTGCTGACGCGCGCGAAGATCCCGACGGTCGCGTACCACGCGGGCCTCGACGACTCGCACCGCCACGAGGTGCAGGACGCGTTCATGAACGAGGACGTGCGCGCCATCGTGGCCACGAACGCGTTCGGCATGGGCATCGACAAGCCGAACGTGCGGCTGGTCGTGCACCACGCGATGCCCGGCTCGCTGGAGGCGTACTACCAGGAGGCGGGCCGCGCGGGCCGCGACGGCCTGCCGTCCGAGGTGTTCCTGCTGCACTCGTTCCCGGACCGCTTCACGCACGAGTTCTTCATCAAGGGCGCGTATCCCGAGCGGCAGCTGGTCGAGCAGGTGCACGAGCGCCTGCGCCGCGACGCCGACCGCGCGGGCCTCGTGCAGTACGGCGCGGAGGATCTCGCCGTCGCGCTGCCGGGCAAGGTGAGCGCGCGCGAGGTCGAGAGCGCGCTGCGCGTCATGGCGCAGGCGGACGTGATCCGCACCGAGTCGGAGTCGCCGTCGCGCGTGCACGTGCGCCTGCTCGCGACGCCGGACCGCATCAAGCGCGAGCTCGGAAGCGACCCGATGGCGCTCGAGCTGCTGCGCGCACTCTGGCGCATCGCGGGGAAGCAGCTGGAGGTCGGCGCGATCGTCGACCTGGACGCGCTGCCGCCGGGCATGGGGGGCGGGCAGGGCGCGCTGCCGGTCCTCGAGGCGCTGCAGGCGCGCCAGTTCGTCGTCGTGGAGCGGGCGGGCGGCGGCACGCGCCTCACCGATCCGCGCCGCGCCCTCGCCGACGCGCCGATCGACTGGAACGGGCTGGAGCGCCGCCGCCGCGCGGAGCTCTCGAAGGTCGACGCGATGCAGCGCTACGCGTACCACACGGGGTGCCGCCGGCACTTCGTGCTGCGCTACTTCGGCGACCCGGCCGCGCGCAACCAGTGCGCGGGCTGCGACAACTGCCTCGGCATCAAGCACACGGTGACGGCCCCCGTGCTCCCCACCGCCGTGCCGAAGCCGGGCGGCGGGCGCTCGCGCGCGCGCTCCGGCGGCGGCGCCGCGCCGGCGGCCCCCGCGCAGGAGATGGTCCTCGGCCCCGAGGAGGCGGCGCTCTTCGCGGCGCTCAAGGCGGTGCGCGGTGAGCTGGCGCGCGCGGAGCAGGTGCCCGCCTACGTGGTGTTCCCCGACCGCACGCTGGCGGAGCTGGCGGTGCGCCGACCGCGCACGCTGTCCGCGATGGGCGAGGTGCGCGGCGTGGGGCCGGCGAAGCTGGAGAAGTACGGCGCCCGCTTCCTGACGGCGCTCCGCGAGGCCGAGGGCACCGAGGCGGCCTGACCGCACGGCCGACGCCGCGCGCCTGACCGGGCGCGAACGCGCGCCCCGCTGGTGCGCGGTCGCCCGACCGGCGAGCTTTCGGTGCTGCCGCCCGACGGGCGGCGCGGCGCGTTCGGCGCGCCCTCCCCGAACCAGTGGACACGCCCCGCGGGCGGCGACGGCCTATGGACGACTCGCAGTACTTCGACGACCAGCACCACGCCGTGCGCGAGATGGTGCGCGCGTTCGCCCAGGACGAGGTGCAGCCGGTCGCGGCGCGGCTCGACGAGGAGTCGCGCTTCCCGTGGGAGAACGTGAAGCGCATGGGCGAGCTCGGGCTGCTCGGCGTGCCGTGGCCCGAGGAGGTCGGCGGCGCGGGGCTCGACCTCACGAGCTACATCATCGCCATCCACGAGATGGCGAAGGTCGACGCGTCGCACGCGATCACGATCTCCGCGCACACGACGCTCGGCACGTCGCCGATCTTCTACTTCGGCACCGAGGCGCAGAAGGCCGCCTACCTCCCGCTGCTCGCGAGCGGCAAGGTGCTCGGCGGCTTCGGCCTGACGGAGCCGGACGCGGGCAGCGACGCGGGCGGCACGCGCACGACGGCGGTGCGGAAGAACGGCCACTACGTCCTCAACGGCGCCAAGCGCTTCATCACGCACGGCTCCGTGGGCGAGGTGTTCGTCGTCACCGCGGTCACCGACCCGTCGAAGGGGACGAAGGGGATCAGCTCCTTCATCCTCACGAAGGAGACGTGCGACGTCGCGCAGGCGCGCGCGCTCGGCGTCGGGCACGACGACTCGATCAAGCCGCTCCCCGGCTTCCGCGCGGGCAAGAAGGAGGACAAGCTCGGGTGGCGCGCCTCCGACACGTCGGAGCTGATCTTCGAGGACGTCGAGGTGCCGGCCGAGAACCTCCTGGGCGAGGAGGGGCTGGGCTTCGTGAACTTCATGCGCACGCTCGACGCGGGGCGCATCGGCATCGCGGCGCTGTCGCTCGGGCTGGCCGAGGGCGCGTTCGAGGCGGCGCTCAAGTACAGCACGGAGCGCAAGCAGTTCGGGCAGGCGATCGTGAACTTCCAGGGCGTCTCGTTCCCGCTGTCCGACATGGCGACGGAGATCGAGGCCGGGAAGCACCTGCTCTACGCCGCGACGAAGCTGGCGCAGGCGGGCCGCCCGTTCGGGAAGGAGGCGGCGATGGCGAAGCTGTTCTGCAGCGAGCTCTCGATGCGCGCCACCATCAAGTCGATCCAGATCCACGGCGGCTACGGCTACACGAAGGACTACCCCGTGGAGCGCATGATGCGCGACGCCAAGATCTGCGAGATCGGCGAGGGCACGAGCGAGGTGCAGCGCCTCGTGATCGCGCGGCACCTGCTGCGGGAGCTCGCGGATTGAGCAAGAAGCCCTGGTCGATCCAGCGGCTCCGGGTGCCGCTGGGCTTCGTCGTCGCCGCGCTCTACCTGTGGGGCGCGACCCGCTCGCCCTGGCTGTCGTGGCGGTCGCTCGCGCTGGGCGCGGCGGTCGCGGTGATCGGCCTCGTGATCCGCGCGTGGGCCGCCGGCCACATCGTGAAGAACGACCGGCTCGCGACGACCGGCCCGTACGCGCACACGAGCAACCCGCTCTACTTCGGCAGCTTCCTCCTCGCGGCGGGGTGCGCGCTCGCGGTGCACTGGGCGCTGCTGGTGGCGGTCGCGGTGTTCTGGCTGGCCGTCTACGCGCCCGTGATCAAGCGCGAGCGGGCGTTCGTCAGCGCGCGCTTCCCGGACGCCTATGCGGAGTGGGAGCGGCACGTGCCGTCGTTCGTGCCGCGCGTGACGCCGTGGCGGGGCGGGGGCTCGGCGGCGGCGGGCGACGCCCCGCCGTTCGACCTCAAGCTCTACCTGTTCCACCGCGAGTGGCAGGCGGCGCTGGGCTTCCTGGGGGTCATGGCCTGGCTGGCCTACTGGACCTGGCGGCGGCAGACGGGGGCCTGAGCGGGCGCTGACGGGCGCCCGAGAGGGCCGCGCGCATTGCCGGGAGGGCGCGCGCGCGAGTAACGTTGGGGCGTGGCGCCGTCGTACGTCGCCACGCGTGCGGCGGGCCGGCGACTCCGGCCCGCCGCGCACGGCCATTGGTGCCCGCCGACGGCGGGCGCCGCCTCGTCCCGCGCCAGCTCGCCCGCGCGCCCCCGCGCACCCGATCGCATGCACCCTCGTTCCACGCCGGACGTGCCCGGCCGCGCGACGCCCCCGGGGCGTGGCCGGCCTCGCGGCGCTGATGTCCGGCCGGGCGGCGCATGGACGATCGCGCACGGGGTGACGAGTCCTCCAGCCGGCGCTCCGCCCGTCCCGGCCCGTCCGGGCGCGCAGGCCGCCCCCACCTTCTCGCCGGGCCCCGCCCGCCGCACCGCCGGGTCGCCGGCGGCCGTCGCCGGGGCCGTCCGGAATGAAGCGCGACATTCTCATCAACGCGTCCCCGCGGGAGACCCGGGTCGCGATCCTGGAGGACGACCAGCTCGTCGAGCTGCTGGTCGATCGTCCGGACGCCCGCCGCATGGTCGGCGACGTCTACCTCGGCAAGGTCGAGGCGGTGCTGCCCGGCATCCAGGCGGCGTTCGTCAACATCGGGACGGACAAGGCGGCCTTCCTGCACGCCTCCGACCTCGTCTTCGACGAGGACGAGGATCCGGACGAGCCTGACGAGGACGACGACGAGGACGAGGCGCCCGACGCGCCGCCCAAGAAGACCGGCGGGCGCCGGCCGCGGAAGGAGGCGCCGCCCATCCAGGACGTCCTGAAGAAGGGGCAGGACCTCCTCGTCCAGGTGTCCAAGGAGCCCATCTCGACGAAGGGGCCGCGCGTCACCGCGCAGGTCTCGCTCGCCGGCCGCTTCCTCGTCTACATGCCGCACGCCTCGCGCGTGGGCGTGAGCCGCAAGATCTCGGAGCGCGACCAGCGCCGGAAGCTCAAGGAGATGGCCGGCGCCGTCCTGCCCCCCGACGAGGGCGGCGTCATCGTGCGCACCGTGTCCGAGGACGCCTCGCAGGAGACGTTCGGGCGCGAGCTGTCGACGCTGATGAACAACTGGAAGCGCATCAAGCGGAAGACCCGCTTCATGCGCGCGCCGGCGCTCATCCACCAGGAGACGAGCCTCACGCGCGGCCTGGTGCGCGACCTGTTCAGCGACAAGGTCGACTCGCTGGTGGTCGACTCGAAGGCCGTCTTCCACGAGATCCAGGAGTACCTCAAGGGGATCGCGGCCGACGAGCTGGCGGAGCGCGTGAAGCTCTACGAGGAGCCGGTCCCGCTGTTCGACAAGTACGACATCGAGACCGAGATCCGCGACCTGTTCAAGCGGCGCTGCGACCTGCCGTCCGGCGGCTACCTGATCATCGAGCCGACCGAGGCGCTGGTCTCGGTGGACGTGAACTCGGGGCGCTTCGTCGGCAAGAAGGACCCCGAGAAGACGAGCCTCAAGACCAACGTCGAGGCGGCCCGGGAGGTCGCCCGGCAGCTCCGGCTGCGCGACGTGGGTGGGATCATCGTCTGCGACTTCATCGACATGGAGACGCAGGGGAACCGCGACCGGGTGCTGCAGGAGCTGCGGCAGGCGCTGTCGCGCGACCGGGCGCGCACGAAGGCCTACCAGGTCAGCGACCTGGGGCTGATCGAGATGACCCGCCAGCGCGTCCGCCAGAGCCACCTCCAGAGCATGACGGCGCCGTGCCCGACCTGCGCCGGGACGGGGCGGATCTTCACCCCCGAGACGGTGCTCCGGCGGATGGAGCGCTCGGTGAAGCGGATGGCGTCGGAGGGGAAGCGCGACCCCCTGATGGTCCGGCTGCACCCCGAGACGGCGCTCCACGTGCTGACCGAGGAGCAGGACCTGGTGCGGAAGCTCGAGAAGACGGTGGGCTTCACGCTGGAGCTCCGCGACGATCCGCTGCTGAAGCCGGACGAGTTCAAGCTGGTCGTAAAAGGCGCCGGGAGAGACGTCACCGATCAGTATGCCGTCGCGTAGCGGCGGCATACTGATCGACCGTCTTGTTTCCTGTCGCGGCGGCTGATCGCCGCCGCTCCCGCTCCTCGCGCGGGTCCCAAGGCTCGGGTTGACACCTAAGCCTAGGCGGGATAAGCTTCTAGGCTCTCACGTCACCGCATCAGGTTTCCTGTCATGACCTACGCTATCATCCGCACCGGCGGCAAGCAGTTCCGCGCCGAGCCGGGCAAGACGCTGCGCGTGCCTTCGCTCATGGGCGAGGCGGGCCACGACGTCGAGTTCAACGAGGTCCTCCTCGGCTCCGACAACGGCACCGTCCGCACGGGCGTCCCCACGCTCTCCGGTGCGAAGGTCACGGCGGAGATCGTCAAGCACGGCCTCGGCGACAAGATCGTGGTCTTCAAGTTCAAGCGCCGGAAGAACTACGCCCGCAAGCAGGGCCACCGGCAGGGCTACACCGAGATCCGCATCAAGGACATCACCCTCGGCTGACGGCGAGCGATACAATGGCACATAAGAAGGGCGTCGGCTCGTCCAAGAACGGCCGCGATTCGAATCCGCAGTACCGCGGGATCAAGAAGTACGGCGGCGAGAAGGTCATCGCCGGCAACATCATCGTGCGCCAGTGCGGCACGAAGTGGCACCCCGGCAACAACGTCGGGCTGGGCCGCGACTACACGATCTACTCGCTCATCGACGGGGTCGTGAAGTTCGAGCACAAGAGCAAGACGCGTCAGAAGGTCAGCGTCTACCCGGTGCAGCAGCCGGCCGAGGTCTCGATCGACGCGCCCGCGTCGGCCTGACCCGCCCCGCAGCACCCGCGACATCGCTGAACGCCCCCGCGCCCCGCGCGGGGGCGTTCGCGTTTCCCGGCCATCCCCGCCAGCCCCGCCATCTCCGCACTGGACCGGCCGCCGGCCGGCCGCAACCTTGCACCTCGCCACGCCGTAGGGTCCACGACCGCTCTCCCGGAGGAGTCCGATGGCACTGTGGGACAAGGTGAAGCAGGAGCTCGACCGCGCCGGCAAGGTCGCCCAGGAGGCGATCGACGAGGGGCGCATCCGCCTCGAGCAGGTGCGCGCCCGCCAGCTCGCCGACAAGGCGGCGCAGCGCCTGGGCTACGCCTACTCGCGCGCCCGGACGGACGGCCGCCCGACGGACGACGACGCCGAGATCACGCGGCTGCACGCCACGCTGGCCGAGCACGAGGCGGAGGCGACGCGGCTGGAGACCGAGCTGGACGCGATCACGCGCCGCACGCCGCGCGCGGACGACGCGTCCACAGCCAGCGCCTCGACGGCCGGCCCCACCTCCGGCGACGCGCCGCGCACGACGGCCGAGGGCGCGACCGACTTTGGCGGGAACTCGGGCGAGTCGCACCGGCCGGACGGCACCGTGGACACGGGCGGCGCCGCGGCGGCCGGCGGGACGACGTCGCACGCCGGCGGTGCGGCCGACACCTTCGACGCGCCGGGCGGACGTCCGTCCGAGCGCGACGAGTGGAACCGCGAGGGGCCGAGCGTCCTGCGGGGCAACGAGCAGTT
>CBHYLO010000035.1:0-15875 GCA_966128675.1 uncultured bacterium
GGCACGCTGCCGGAGGCCGCGACCGCGATCACCGACGACAGCCGCGCGGTGACGCCGGGCGCGCTGTTCATCGCGGTGCGCGGCTCGCAGCGCGACGGCCACGACTTCCTCGCGCAGGCGGCGGAGCGCGGGGCGATCGCGGCGATCGTGGAGGACCGCGCGCGAACGTCGCTGCCCGCGCTGGTGGTGCGCGAGGGGCGCCGCGCCGCGGCGCTGGCGGCGGCCGCGGCGTACGGCGACCCGGCGCGCCAGCTGACGCTCGTCGGCGTCACCGGCACGAACGGCAAGACGACCACGGTGGACATGCTGCGCCACCTGCTCGATGCGCCCGACCGCCCGTCGGCGTCGATCGGCACGCTCGGCGTGCGCATCGGCTCGGCCGGCGCGCCGCTGCCGGGCGGGTCGGGGCTCACGACGCCGGGCCCCGTCGAGCTGCAGCGGCTCTTCCGCCAGCTCGTGGACGCGGGCGTGCGGCAGGTCGCGATGGAGGTCTCGTCGCACTCGCTCGACCAGCGGCGCGTCGAGGGCGTGACGTTCGACGCGGCGGTGTTCACCAACCTGACGCGCGACCATCTCGACTACCACGAGACGATGGACGCGTACCTCGCGGCCAAGTCGCGACTGGTCGAGCACCTCACGCCGACGGGCGCGGCGGTGGTCAACGCGGACGACCCGGCGTGGGCGACGCTGCCCGACGTGCCGCGCACGGTGACCTTCTCCGTCGCGGGGGCGGACGCCGACGTCGCGGTGACGGACCTCGCGTTCGACGCGCGCGGCTCGCGCGGCACGCTGCGCGTGGGCACCGACGAGGCGACGCTCGCGCTGCCCCTGATCGGCGACTTCAACGTCGCCAACGCCGCCGCCGCGGCGGCCGCCGCGCACGCGCTGGGCATGCCGATCGACACGATCGCCACGCGGCTGGCCGAGCAGCCGCAGGTGCCGGGGCGGCTGGAGGTGGTGCACGAGGCGCCGACGGTGCTCCGCGACTACGCGCACACGCCCGACGCGCTGGAGCGCGCGATCGCCGCGGTGCGGCCGTTCACGCGCGGGCGCGTGATCGTCGTCTTCGGCGCCGGCGGGGACCGCGACCGCGGCAAGCGCCCCGAGATGGGGCGCATCGCCGCGCGCGACGCCGACGTCGCCGTGCTCACGAGCGACAACCCGCGCACCGAGGACCCGGAGCGCATCCTGGACGACATCGAGGCCGGCATGGGGCAGGGCGGACATCACCGCGTCGTCGACCGGCGCGACGCGATCGCGCGCGCGCTGGAGCTCGCGGGGCCAGACGACGTCGTGCTGCTGGCCGGCAAGGGCCACGAGACGTACCAGGTCCGCGGCACCGAGACCTTCCCGTTCGACGAGCGCGCGATCGTGGCGGAGATCGCGGCCGAGCGGACCGGCCGCGCGGGCGGGGCCACCGCATGAGCACTCCGCTGCCGGACAACGGCGCGTTCCCGTTCTGGACGCTGGACCGCGTCGCCGACGCGCTGCAGGGCGAGCTGTCGGGCGCCGTCCCGCGCGGGCCGAGCGCGCTGCGCGCCGTCGCCACGGACACGCGGGCGCTGCGCGGCGGGGAGCTGTTCATCGCGCTGAAGGGCGAGCACTTCGACGCGCACGACTTCCTCGCCGACGCGGTGAAGGCCGGCGCCGCCGCGCTCGTGGTGCACGACGCGGCGCGCGCGGCGGGCCTCGGCGTGCCGGCGTTCGAGGTGCGCGACACGCTGCACGCGCTCGGCCTGATGGGCCGCCACTGGCGGCGCACGTGGAAGGGGCTCGTGGTCGGCGTGGCGGGCTCCAACGGCAAGACGAGCACGAAGGAGCTGCTGCGCGCCGCGCTGGGCGCCGCGCGCACGGTGCACGCGACGACGGGGAACCTCAACAACCTCGTCGGCGTCCCGCTCACGCTGCTCGCGATCCCGCCCGCGACCGAGATCGCGATCGTCGAGATGGGCACGAACATGCCGGGCGAGATCCGCCAGCTGCGCGCGATCGTCGAGCCCGAGATCGTCGTGCTGACGTCGATCGGCGAGGAGCAC
Organism: uncultured bacterium; assembly: GCA_966128675.1. Lineage (GTDB taxonomy): Bacteria > Gemmatimonadota > Gemmatimonadetes > Gemmatimonadales > Gemmatimonadaceae > Roseisolibacter. The sequence continues at coordinate 2,037 of CBHYLO010000035.1, forward strand.
CTGGAAGGCCTCGGCGACCTGGCGGGCGTGCTGCGCGAGGAGAGCGACGCGTTCGACGGCGCGGCGCTGGCGATCACGCCGGCCGACCAGCCGGAGGTCGCGGCGGCGGCGCGGGGCCGCGCGCGGCAGGTGACGAGCGCGGGCCTCGACGCGGGCGACCTGCGCGCCGAGCGCTGGGCGATGGACGGCGACGGCGCGGGCGTGCTGACGGTCGACGGCGTCGAGGTCCGCACGCCGCTGCGCGGCGCGCACAACCTCCGCAACACGATGCTCGCGCTGGCGGCCGCGCGCGCGGTCGGCATCCCGCTCGACGTCGCCGCGCGCGGCCTGGCCGCGATGCCCGTGCCGAGCATGCGCTCGGCGTGGACGCCGCTGGGGCGCGCGACGCTGGTGAACGACGCCTACAACGCCAACCCCGGCTCCACGCGCGCCGCGCTCGAGATGCTCGCGAACGCGGGCGCGGGCCGGCAGCGCGTGGCGGTCCTCGGCTCGATGCGCGAGCTGGGCGCGCAGGCCGACCGCCTGCACGCCGAGCTGGCGCGCGACGCGCTCGCGCGCGGGCTCGAGGTCGTCGCCGGCGTGGGCGACTTCGCGACCGCGCTGCTGGCGGCGGCGCCGGGCGACCCGCGCGTGGTCGCCGCGCCCGACGTCGAGGAGCTCTGGCCGCTGCTCGCGCCGCGCCTCGCGCCCGACGCCATGATCCTGCTCAAGGCGTCGCGCGGCGTGCGCCTGGAGCGGCTGGTGCCGCACCTCGAAGCCTGGGCGGGCGTGACGGCCGACGCGGCCGCACCGGCCGCCGCCTCGCACTGACCACCGCCGCTCCTCCTCTCCGCGTCCACCACGCCCCGTGCTCTTCTTCTTCCTGCAGCCCTTCGCGCGCGACGTTCAGCTGTTCAACCTGCTGAACTACATCACGTTCCGCGCGGCCGGCGCGCTCGTGACCGCGCTGCTCATCGCGTTCGTGGTGGGCCCGGCGATCGTGCGGCGGCTGCGCGCGATGGCGGTGCACCAGGTGGTGCGCGAGGGCACGCCGGACACGCACGCCGGCAAGGGCACGACGCCGACGATGGGTGGGCTCATCATCCTCGCGGCGACGGTCGTGCCGGTCGCGCTGTGGGGCCGCTTCGACACGCGCGGCGGCGAGTACCTGCTGGTCGCCACGCTGGTGATGCTCTGGATGGGCGGCATCGGCTTCCTCGACGACTACCTCAAGATGCGGCAGAAGCGCCTCGGCCTGAAGAACGAGGGGCTGGTCGAGCGCTACAAGCTGGCGGGGCAGATCACGGCGGGCGTCGTGCTGGGGCTCTACCTCTGGCTGTCGCCGCTGTCCACGCTGCCCGGCGCGTCGACGACGCTGCCGTTCTTCAAGTACGTGCTCATCGTGCCGGCGAGCGCGGCGCTGGCGTGGCTGTACGTGCCGTTCGTGACCTTCATCCTCACGGGCGCGAGCAACTCGGTGAACCTCACGGACGGCCTCGACGGACTGGCGACGGGGCTCACGGCGATCGCGGCCGCGACGTTCGCGCTGTTCGCGTACGTCATGGGCCGCATCGACACGAGCGCGTATCTGCAGATCTTCTACCTGCGCGGCGCGGGCGAGCTGACGATCTTCTGCGCCGCGATCTTCGGCGCGTGCGTGGGCTTCCTGTGGTGGAACACGTTCCCGGCGCAGGTCTTCATGGGCGACACCGGATCGCTCGGCCTCGGCGGCGCGCTGGGCGCGGTCGCGATCCTGCTCAAGAGTGAGTTCCTGCTGCTGATCATCGGCGGCGTGTTCGTGGCCGAGACGGTGTCGGTCATCCTGCAGCGCGCGGTGTTCAAGTACCGCCGCCGCCGCTACGGCCTGGAGCACGCGCAGAAGCACCGCGTGTTCAAGCGCGCGCCCTTGCACCACCACTTCGAGGTCGACGGCTGGCCCGAGACGCAGGTGGTGGTGCGCTTCTGGATCCTCGGGATCTTCTGCGCCATCCTGGCGCTGGCGACGCTCAAGCTGCGCTGAGGACGGGCGGATGAACGCGGGCATCTTCCGCGGCCGCGCGGCCGGCGAGGTCGCGGTGATCGGCCTCGGGAAGAGCGGGCGCAGCGTGGCCGAGCTGCTGGCGCGCGACGGGCACGCGGTCTACGCGTCGGACGCGGGCACGGGCGACGCGGCGCGGCAGGCCGCCGACGCGCTCGCGGCCATGGGCGTCGAGGTGCAGACGGGCGGGCACGACCTGGCGCGCATCGCGCGCGCGGCGCTCGTCGTCGCGAGCCCCGGCGTCCCGCCCGCGGCGCCGCCGCTGGCCGCCGCGCGCGACGCCGGCGTGCCGATCGTCGGCGAGATCGAGATCGCGCTGCACTACCTGCCCGCGCTGCGCACCGTCGCCGTCACCGGCACCAACGGGAAGACGACGACGACCGCGATCGTCGGCCACCTGCTGCGCGCGCTGGGGCACGACGCGATCGACGCCGGCAACATCGGGACGCCGCTGGCGGAGCTGGCGCTGCGCGACGCGCCGCCGGCGTGGGCGGCGCTGGAGCTGTCGTCGTTCCAGCTGCACGACACGCCCAGCATCGACCCGACGGTGGGCGTGGTGACGAACCTCAGCCCCGACCACCTCGATCGCTACGGATCCATCGACGAGTACTACGCGGACAAGGCGCGGCTGATGGCCAACGCGCACGCGGGCTCGCGCTGGGTGCTGAACGCGGACGACGAGGGCGTGCTGACGCTGTACCACCGGATCGGCGCCCATTCGCTCGCGGGCGACGTGCGCACCTTCTCCCTGAAGGACGGGGGCGGGGACGCGTACCTGGCGCCGCTGGCGAGCGACGGGACGGCCGCGCTCTGGCTCGGCGGCGCGCCGCTGATGCCGCGCGCCGACTTCCCGCTGCTGGGCGACCACAACGTCGCCAACGCGCTCGCCGCCACGCTCGCGGTGTGGCTGGCGGACGCCGCGCACCGCACGCCCGAGGCGCGCGCGCGCATGGCCGACGCGCTGCGCGGCTTCCACGCGCTCAAGCACCGCATGGAGCCCGTCGGCACGTACGGCGGCGTGGCCTGGATCAACGACTCCAAGGCGACCAACGTCTCGTCGACGCTGGTGGCGGTGCAGGGGATGACGCGGCCCTACGTCCTCCTGCTCGGCGGGCGGCACAAGGGCGAGCCCTACACCGCGCTGGCCGAGCCCTTCCGGCGGCACGGGAAGGTCGTCCTCGCGTACGGCGAGGCGGCGCCCCTCGTCGCGCAGGACCTGGGCGGGCTGGTGCCCGTCGAGCGGGTGGACGGCGACTTCGCGGCGGTCATGGCGCGCGCGCGGGCGCTGACCGGGCCGGGCGACGCCGTGCTGCTGTCGCCGGCCTGCTCCAGCTTCGACATGTTCCGCAACTACGAGGAGCGCGGGGCCGAGTTCCGGCGGCTGGCCGCGGCGGAGCCGGGGCCCGGCTGAGCGCAAGCTGGGGGATGTGACGCGCAGCACGGTTCGCGCGTCGGGCCCCCGGACACCCGGGCACGTCGTCCGATCGTCGGACGCGCCCGCGGGCCCCGCTGCGGGCTGCCGCACGAGCGCGAGGAACGCGCGCGCAAGCCCTGTCCACGGACGACGCGACGCTCTACACTGCGTCCTCCGTCGCCGTCCCGCCGCCGACGTGCACTCGCTCGAACAGCTGGAACCGCAGGAGCAGCCATGACCACCGCCGCCGCGCGCGGGCTGGAGCCCGTCGCCGTCGGGAGCTACGACCGCCGGTCCGCTCCGCGCCAGGAGACCATCCCCCTCAACCGCGACCAGATCCGGGAGCGGTGGCGGATGGGCGTCGAGGCGCGCGCCCTCGTGCTGGTGACCGCGGTGCTGCTCGCGTTCGGGCTCGCGGTGCTCTACAGCGCGAGCGCCATCGCCGCGGTGCAGGAGGGGCGCGGCAGCGCGCACTACTTCCTCAAGCAGCTGAGCGGCATCGCGGTCGGCGCCGTGGCGTTCGCCGTGGTCGCGAAGGTCGACGCCGAGAAGTGGCGCGAGTGGGCGTGGCCGCTCATGGGCATCGCCATCTTCACGATGCTGCTGACGGTGCTTCCGTTCACGAAGAGCATCGCGCCGCCCATCCACGGGTCGCGCCGCTTCCTGTTCGGCGGATCGCTGCAGCCGTCCGAGTTCGCGAAGCTCGCGATCATCGTCTGGACGTCGATGCTGCTGGTGAAGAAGCAGGAGACGGGACAGCTGCGCCGCCTGAGCAAGGGCATGCTGCCCTTCCTGCTGGTGGTCGGCCTGCTGGCGGTGCTCGCCGCGCTCGAGCCCGACCTGTCGGTGGCGATGATGTTCGTCATGATCATGGCGATCATCCTGTTCGCCGGCGGCGTGCGCATCGGGCACTTCATCGCGCTCGGGATCATGGGCATCCCGGTGCTCTGGCACGAGCTGGAGCGCCTGAACTACGTCGTGCAGCGCCTCCTCGCCTTCCTCGGCACGAGCGACGCGCGCGCGGAGATCAGCTACCAGCTGAAGCAGTCGCTCGTCGCCGTCGGCTCGGGCGGGCTGCTGGGCACCGGCTTCGGGCAGGGGCGGCAGCAGTACGGCTTCCTCCCGTTCCCGTACTCCGACTTCATCGGCAGCAACATCGGCGAGGAGTGGGGCTTCGTCGGCCTCACGCTGCTCACGCTCGCCTACGCGACCTACAGCTACCTCGGCTTCCGCATCGCGCGGCAGGCGCGCACGCGCTTCCAGCAGCTGCTCGCCATCGGGCTGACCATGATGATGGCGCTGACGGCGTACCTGCACCTGGGCGTCGTCATCGGCCTGCTGCCGACGACGGGGCTGACGCTGCCGTTCATCTCGTACGGCCGCTCGAACCTGGTGCTGTCGCTGCTGATGACGGGGCTGCTCGTGAACGTGGGGAGCGAGCGCCAGCGCGTGGTGGGCGAGAGCGCGACGAATCCGCTGGGCGCGTGATGGAAGGCCCGCGTCGCACGCTCCGCTCTCCGCGCTCGGCGCCCGGCCAGGTCGCACGACGGAGCGAGCGCCGAGCGCCGGGCGCCGGATGAGCACCATTCCCGTGGTCGTCACCGGCGGCGGCACCGGCGGCCACCTGTATCCCGGCCTCGCGATCGCGCGTGCGCTGGTGCGCGCCGACGCGCGCGTGCAGCCGTTCTTCGTGGGCGCGCACCGCGGCATCGAGCGCGACGTGCTGCCGACGACGGAGTTCGAGCACCTGCTGCTCGACCTGCATCCGCTCTATCGCCAGCGGCCGTGGGAGAACTGGCGCACGCTCGCCGGCGCGGCGCGCTCGTGGGGCGCCCTTGGCCGGCTGTTCGCGGCGCGGCGGCCGCGTGCGGTGATCGGCACGGGCGGCTACGCCGCCGCGCTCGCGCTCGCGTACGGCGCGTCGCACGGCGTGCCGATCATGCTGCAGGAGGCGGACAGCAACCCGGGCCAGACGACGCGCCTCTTCGCGCGCCGTGCGCACGACGTCTTCCTCGGCTTCCCCGAGGGGGCGGCGAAGCTGTCGCCGGGCGCGCACACGCAGGTGCACGCGTTCGGCAACCCGATCGAGCCGCCGCCGGCCGACCGGCCCGACCGCGCGGCGGCGCGTGCCCGGTGGGAGCTGCCCGCGGACGTGCGGATGGTGCTGCTGGCCTTCGGCGGGAGCCAGGGCGCGCGGGCGCTGAACGAGGCGCTGGCCGCGTGGGTGCGCGAGGGGCTGCCGGCGGGCCTGGGGCTGATCTGGGCGACGGGCCGCGGACAGTTCGAGCCGTACGGGGCGCTCGACCGGGCGGCGGGCGGGCGCGTGCGCGTCGTTCCATATCTGGCGCCCATCGCGGAGGCGTACGCCGCCGCCGACCTCGCGCTCACCCGGGCGGGGGCGATGTCGATCGCCGAGCTGTGCGCGTGGGGCCTGCCGGCCGTGCTGGTGCCGCTGCCCACGGCGGCGCAGGACCACCAGACGCACAACGCCCGCGCCCTCGAGGCGGCCGGGGCCGCCGTGCACCTGCCGCAGCGCGAGCTGTCGGCGCAGCGGCTGCAGACGCTGGTGGGCGACCTGCTGGCGGCGCCGGAGCGCCTGCGCGCGCTGGCCCAGTCCGCCGCGGCGCGGGGGCGGCCCGACGCGGCGGCCCGGATCGCGGCCCGGATCCTGACCACCGTCGGCGGCGCCGGGTGAGCCCCGATCGCCGTCCGGATGGCCTTGCCTTGAGGGCGTCCCACATGCCCGTCATATTGCGCCGGCCGCCATGCCCCTCCTTCTGAATCCCGATCCCCGCCCGGTCCACTTTGTCGGCATCGCCGGCGCCGGGATGAGTGCGCTCGCCGAGCTCTTCGTCCGCCGCGGCGCCACGGTCACGGGATGCGACGCCAACCCCGCCCAGGTCGACGACCTGCGCCGGCTGGGCGTCGAGGTGGTGGCCGGGCACGACCCGTCGCACGTCGCCGGGGCGCGCGCGCTCGTCGTCACGTCGGCGATGCCGAAGGACCACCCCGAGCTGGAGGCCGCGCGGGCCGCCGGCCTCCCCGTCATCCGCCGCGCCGAGGCGCTGGCCGAGGCGATCGCGGGCGGCGCGTGCATCGGGATCGCGGGGACGCACGGCAAGACGACGACGACGGTGCTGACGACCGAGGCGCTCGCCGCCGCCGGGCTCGCGCCGACGGGCGTCGTGGGCGGGCGCGTGGGCGCGTGGGGCGGCAACCTGCGCTTCGACGGCGTCGAGCGCTTCGTCGTCGAGGCGGACGAGTACGACCGCTCCTTCCTCGCGCTGACGCCGACCGTCGCCGTCGTGACGAACGTCGAGGCGGACCACCTCGACATCTACGCGGACCTGGACGACATCCGCGCGACGTTCGCGGAGTTCGTCTCGCGCGCTCGCTTCGCGGTCGCGTGCGCCGACGACGCGGGCGCGAACGCGCTGCCGTATCCCGCGACGTCCGAGGTCGTGCGCTACGGCGTCGCCGCGCCGCATCCGCATCCGGACGCGCGGCTCGTCGCGCACGACCTGCGCGTGGAGCCGCGCGCCGACGGCGACCGCACCGTCTTCGACGTCGTCTACGACGGCAAGCCGCTGGGCGAGATCGCGCTCCGCGTGCCGGGCGCGCACAACGTGCGCAACGCGCTCGCCGCGATCGGCGTGGGCCTCCTGCTCGGCGCGACGCTCGACGCGATGCGTCCGGGGCTGGAGGCCTTCGGCGGCGTCGAGCGCCGCTTCCAGCGCCTGGGCGAGGCGGGCGGCGTGCAGGTCGTCGACGACTACGCGCACCATCCGACCGAGGTCGCCGCGACGCTGGCCGCCGCGCGCACCGCGTATCCGGGGCGCCGCGTGGTGGCCGCGTTCCAGCCGCACCTGTTCACGCGCACGCGCGACTTCGCCGGCGCGTTCGGCGAGGCGCTGGCGGGAGCGGACTCCGTCTTCCTCACCGAGATCTACCAGGCGCGCGAGCAGCCCATCGCGGGCGTGACCGCCGGGCTGGTGGAGGACGCGGCGCGGGCCGCCGGCCGGCCGGTGACCTGGCGCGGCCCGCGCGACGGGCTGGCCGAGGCGCTGGCGTCGCACGTGGCGCCGGGCGACGTCGTGCTGACGCTGGGCGCGGGCGACGTGACCCGCACGGGCCCCGAGCTGCTGGCCCGGCTCTCGGGCCGCGACGCGTGAGCGTCGCCGTGGCCGAGGAGGCGGAGGCGCCGCCGCGCCGCGTGTGGACGGGCGGCCGCATCGCGTGGGCGGCGGTCGTCCTGATCCTCGCGGGCGCGCTGCTGACGTCGCCGGCCTGGGGGCCGCGGGCGCTCTCGTCGCTCGCCTTCTTCCGCGTGCGCCGGGTCGAGCTGGAAGGGGTCCGCTACGCGTCGGCCGCCGAGCTGGTCGGCCGGCTGCGGGTGGACACGCTGACCTCGATCTGGACCGAGCTGGCGCCGCTGGAGCGGCGGGTGGCCGGGCATCCGATGGTGGCGCGAGCGACGGTCGCGCGTCGACTGCCGGGGACGCTGCGCGTCCAGGTGGACGAGCGGGTCCCGGTGGCGATGGCGCCGGCGCGGGCCGGGATCGCCGTCTACGACTCGGCCGGGACGGCCCTGCCCGTGGAGCCGAGCTCGGCCGGTGGGCTGGACGTGCCCCTGGTGGCGGTGCGAGATACCACGCTGCTGCGGCTGCTCGGCCGGATGCGGGACGGGGCGCCGCGGCTGTTCGCGCGCGTGAGCGAGGCGCGCCGTGCCGCGGGACCGGGCGGGGCGCGCGACGAGTTCGAATTCACGGTGACGTCGCCCGCGCCAGCCGGCGCGTGGGGCGGCACCACGGTCGTGGTGCGCGCGATGGCGGACGTCTCCGTCGAGCGCCTCGCGGACCTCGTGCCGGTGGAGGACGATCTGCAGCGCCGCCGCGTGCGCGTGGCCGAGATCGACCTCCGCTATCGAGACCAGGTGATCGCCAGACTGCAATGAAGCACGAGAGACTCGTCGCGGGGCTCGACATCGGTTCGGCGCGGACCACCGCGATCATCGCGGAGGTCGTCGGCGAGCTGCCCAAGCGACCCGGGATCCGCGTGCTGGGCGTCGGGCAGGCGCCGACGACCGGGATGCGGAAGGGGATCGTCGCCAACATCGAGGAGACGGCGCGCTCGATCACGCGCGCGCTCGAGGACGCGCAGCGCATGGCCGGCGTGACCGTCGACAGCGCGTTCGTCGGCATCGCCGGCGAGCACGTGCAGGCGATGACGAGCAAGGGGATCGTCGCCGTGGCCGGCGACCAGATCTCGCGCGCCGACGTCGAGCGCGTGAACGCGGTCGCGCGCGCGCACGCCATCCCGCAGGACCGCGAGCTGCTGCACGCGATCCCGCAGGAGTACACCGTCGACCGCGACGGCGGCATCCAGGACCCGGTCGGCATGACCGGCACGCGGCTCGAAACGGAGATGTACCTGGTCTCGGTCGGCGCGCAGCCGGCGACCAACGTGCGCCGGAGCGTGGAGCGCGCGGGGCTGAAGGTGCGCGAGCTCGTGCTGGAGCCGCTCGCCAGCTCGCTCGCGGTGCTGAGCGAGGACGAGAAGGACATGGGCGTCGTGCTCGTGGAGCTCGGCGCCGCGGCGACCGACGTGGCGCTGTTCCACGAGGGGAAGATCCGCCACTTGGCGACGGTGCCGTTCGGCGGCGCGCACGTGACGAACGATCTGGTGCACGGCGTTGGCGTGACGCAGAGCGACGCGGAGTCGCTGAAGGAGCACTACGGCGTCGCGCTCGAGTCGCTGGTCGATCCCACCGAGGTGATCGAGCTGCCGCCGAGCGCCGCGCACGGCGAGCGGCAGATCCCGCGCGAGCTGCTGGCGCACATCATCCATCAGCGGCTGGACGAGATCTTCGACCTCGTGCAGCGCGGCGTGGAGGGGGCGGGCTACGGGGGGCGCATCAGCGGCGGCTTCGTGCTCACCGGCGGCGGCGCGGAGATGCCGGGCGTCGCGGAGCTGGCGACGGACGTGTTCGGCGCCAACGTGCGGCTCGGGATGCCGCGCGACTTCGTGGGCGGGCTGCGCGAGACGGTGGAGTCGCCGCGCGCGGTGACGTCGGTGGGGCTGGCGCTCTACGGCGCGTCGCGGCTCGCGCTGCGCGGCGCATCGGGCGCCACCGGGGCGGTGAGCGGCAAGCGCATCGCGATCCCCGCGCCCGGTGTGGACAAGTGGGCGCAGCGGCTGAAGCTCTGGCTGCAGGACTTCTTCTGATCGCGCTGCAGCGGGCCGCCCCCATACGCGTGGCGGCCCGCGCGTCCAGTGTGACGCGCTGACGCACGGCGCGCGCGCGTCGCGCCACCCTGGCACGTCGGCGACGCTCGCGGGAGCTTTCGGGCGCGTCGCGCATGGCACGCGCCCGCGCTGGCGTCGTGCGTCACACGCGGGTGCAGAATGCGGTGCGCAGGCGCGTGTCGGACGCGTGTCGGACGCGTCTCGGACGCGCCGGCGCGTGTGGAAAACGTCGGCGGCGCGGCTGCAACGCCCTCGGCGCGGCGACGTTGTGATCTTCCGCGCGGTGGATCGTCCGTGTGAGGTGAACACCCGTGGCGACGACGTCGACGGGTGGCTGTGCACCGTGCGACGGGTGTGCGGCGAGGCTTGCGCGCACCCCTGTGGCAGCGCGCGGGAATCGCGTTATATTCGGCGGCGGTCGAGATGCCTCCGCAGTCGCCGCGCCGGCAGTTCCCCCCTCCCTCGGCGCGAGTAGTGAAGGCTCGACCCGGGCAGCCGCCCCGCCCTCGGCTCGCCCAACTCCCCCCCGCAGCATCTGGAGTCGCGTCCGCATGATCTTCGAGTTCGAGGAGAGCGCCACGCAGAACGCCCGCATGAAGGTCGTGGGCGTCGGCGGGGGTGGCGGCAATGCCGTCAACCGCATGATCGAGGAGCACCTCGAGGGCGTCGAGTTCATCTCGGTGAACACCGACGCGCAGGCGCTCCTGACCTCGAAGTCCGACGTCAAGATCCAGATCGGCAAGAAGCTGACGCGCGGCCTCGGCGCCGGCGCACGCCCGGAGATCGGGCGGCAGGCGGTCGACGAGAACCGCGACGAGGTGTCGCGCGTCATCGCGAGCGCGGATCTGGTGTTCATCACGTGCGGCATGGGCGGCGGCACCGGCACCGGTGCGGCGCCCGTCGTCTGCGAGCTCGCGCGCGAGGCCGGCGCGCTCACCGTCGGCATCGTGACCAAGCCCTTCCTGTTCGAGGGGCGCAAGCGCATGCGGCAGGCGGAGCACGGCATCGCCGAGATGCGCAAGCACGTCGACACGATGATCGTCGTGCCGAACGAGCGACTGCTGGCGGTCGTGGGGAAGGGGATCCCGTTCGGCGACGCGCTGAAGAAGGCCGACGAGGTCCTGCTGCACGCGACGCAGGGCATCTCGTCGCTGATCAGCGTCACGGGCCTCGTGAACGTCGACTTCGCCGACGTGCGCACGGTGATGCAGAACGGCGGCTCGGCGCTCATGGGCACCGGCATGGGGCGCGGCGAGAACCGCGCGATGGAGGCGGCGCAGCAGGCCATCTCCTCGCCGCTGCTCGACAACGTCTCGATCTCGGGCGCGACGGGCGTGCTGGTGAACATCACCGGCGGCGCGGACCTGACGCTCGGCGAGGTGCACCAGATCAACGAGATCGTGCACGACGCGGTGGGCGACGAGGCCGAGATCATCTTCGGCGCGGTGCACGAGCCGGCGATGCAGGGCGAGATCCGCGTGACGGTGATCGCGACCGGCTTCGACCGCCAGCTGCAGCTCGGCGGGATGGGCGGCGTGGGCGCGGCGGAGTCGGGCCGCGGCAACCCGAACGTGCTGCCGTTCCCGCGCGGCGAGCGCCCGGCGCCGGTCGGCGGCCGCGTGCTGAACGCCGGAGCGCGCACGGCGCCGGCGACCGAGGCCGCGCCGCGGCCGCGCGCGCCGATGAACGCCGCCGAGCGCGGGGGAGCGCAGGATCTCTCCGACATGGAGATCCCGACGTTCATTCGCCGCCAGATGGACTGACGGAGGCGCCGGAGTGTCCTCGCCCCGCAAGTCGAAGGGTCGCCCGCACGGCCGCCTGCGCACCACGACGTACCTCGTCGTCGGTGGCGCGGCGGCCGTCGCCGCGTATCTGACCCCCGAGGCGCCGGAGCCGGCGCGTCCCGTCGTCGCCGCGCTCGCCGAGTCGCCGCGCCCGGCCGAGGCGCCGCTCGCGCCCGTCTGGCGCTCGCGCGTCGACACCCTGGGGCGCGGCGAGACGCTGGTGGCGGTGCTGGAGCGCGCGGGCGTCAGCCGCACCGAGGCGGCGCGCGCGCTGCAGCAGACCGACGTGCTGGATCCGCGGCAGCTGCGCGCCGGCATGACGGTGACGACCAGCGGCATGAGCACCGACTCGATGCCGGCGGAGATCGTCGTGCAGCCCGAGGTCGACCGCGTCGTGCGCCTCAAGTACCTCGAGGGCGCGTGGAAGGCGATCGAGGAGCGGCTCGCGTGGCGCACCGACACGGTGGCCGCGCGGGGCGTCATCGCGTCGAGCCTGTACGAGACGATGCACCAGGCGCTCGGCAAGAACCTGCCGGCGCCCAAGCGCTCGGAGCTCGTCTGGAAGCTCGCGGACCTGTTCGAGTACCGCGTCGACATGAGCCGCGACCTGCAGCCCGGCGACTCGGTCGGCCTGCTGATCGAGCGGCGCGTGGCGCCCGACGGCTCGCCGCGCGACGCGAAGATCCTCGCCGCGGCGCTCACGGTCGGCGGCAAGCCGGTCGAGGCGATCCGCTTCCGCGGCAAGGGCTCGGTCGGCGACTTCTACGACCAGGAGGGCAAGTCGCTGCGCGCCGCCTTCCTGCGCGCGCCGCTGGAGTTCCGCCGCATCTCGAGCGTGTTCGGGATGCGCCGCCACCCCATCCTCGGGATCCTGAAGGCGCACCGCGGCACCGACTACGCGGCGTCGTCGGGCACGCCGGTGCGCGCGATCGGCGAGGGCACCGTGATCAAGGCCGGCTGGAGCGGCGGCTACGGCAACGTCCTCGAGATCCGGCACCGCAACGGCTTCGTCTCGCGCTACGGCCACCTGCGCGGCTTCGCCAAGGGCGTGCGGCCGGGCAAGGCGGTCGGCATCGGCCAGACCGTCGCCTTCGTGGGCACGACGGGCCTCTCGACCGCGCCGCACCTCCACTTCGAGGTGCTCGTGGGCGGGCAGCAGCGCGACCCGCGCGTGGCGCTGCGCGACAAGAGCGGCTTCCCGATCGAGCGGCGCGAGAAGGGCGCGTTCACGGCGCTCCGCCAGCGGCTGCTGGCGCAGATCGACGCGCGCACGGAGGCCGCGCCGCATCTGGCGAGCGCGAACGACTAGCCGCGTTGACGGCCGTCTGACGGCCGGGTTGCGGCCGGCGCCCTGCGCGCCGCGTGACGCGCGGCTAGCTTGACGCGATGACCGCCTGGCTGCTCGCGCTGGCCATCGCCGGCGTCCTCGCCGCCCTCGCCTACGTCCCGCCGCCGCGCGCGCACGTCGCCGTGGCGGCGCTCGCGTTGCTGCGCGTCGCGGCCGTGACGCTGCTCGCCGCCCTCGCGCTCGACGCGCCGCGCGGGAGCGCGCAGGCCGCGCCGCCGCTCGTCGCGCTCGACGCCTCCACGAGCTGGACGCGCGGAGGCGACCCCGCCGCCTTCCGCGCGGCGTCCGACAGCGCGCGGCGCCTCACGACCGACACGCTCTGGCTGTTCGGCGACTCGCTGCGCGCCCGCGCGCGCGGCGGCGTGGCGAGCGTCGACGAGGTGCGCGACGCGCGCTCGCGCGTGGGCCCGCTCGCGGACCGCGCCGCCGCCGCGGGCCGTCCGCTGCTGCTGCTGACCGACGGCGAGATCGACGAGGCGGAAGCGCTCGCGCGCGCGCCGCGCGGCTCGCGCGCCATCGTGCTCCCGCCCACGCGCGGCGCGGACGCGGGCGTCGTCGGCCTGACGCTGCCGCCGTCGGGGAGCGCGCGCGACACCGTGACGGCCGAGGTGCTCGTGGGTGCCGACGCGCGCGGCGCGGACGTCGGCACCGTGCGCGTGCTGCTCGACGACCGCGTGGCGGCCGAGGCGCCACTCGCCGCGCTGGCGCCGCACGCGGAGCAGGTCGTGCGGCTGCAGGTGCCGCTCGCCGGGCGCGCGGGCACGGTCGTCGCGCGCGCGGTGGTCGCGGGGAACGGCGACCGCGAGCCGCGCAACGACACCGCGGCCGTGTCGCTGGAGGTGAGCGACGTCCCGGCCGTCGTCTTCGTCAGCTCGGCGCCCGACTACGACGCGCGCGCGGCGCTCGGCGTCGTGCGCGGCGCGCTCGGCCTGCCCGTGCGCGCGTACTACCGCGTGGCGCCCGGCGCCTGGCGCCGCGAGGAGTCGATGGCGCCGGTCGACGAGCTGGGGGTGCGCGGGGCCGCGCGCGA
>CBHYLO010000036.1:0-15724 GCA_966128675.1 uncultured bacterium
CGAGGAGCCGGTGATCGAGGCCGTGCGCGCGGTGCGCGACCGGTCGGAGGAGGAGATCGTGCAGGCGGTGTTCGCGCAGCTGGAGGTCTACCAGGGCGGCGCCCGGCCGCTCGACGACCTCACGCTCGTCGTCCTCAGGAGCTGACGATGGACGAGCGACCTCCGAAGTCCGGCGGACTGCCGCGGCCGCGCAAGCGGTTCGGGCAGCACTTCCTGCGCGACCGCGGCGTGCTGACGCGCATCGCCGACGCGCTGCAGCTCACCGGCACCGAGACGGTGATCGAGATCGGGCCCGGGCGCGGCGCGCTGACCGACCTGCTGGTGGAGCGCGCGGGACGGCTGCTCGCGATCGAGGTGGACCGCGATCTCGCCGCGCACCTGCGCGAGCGCTACGCGGACCGGCCGCACGTGCTCGTCGTCGAGGCCGACGTGCTCACCGTCGATCTCGGCCAGCTCGCGGGCGGCGACTACGTCCTCGCCGGCAACGTGCCGTACTACATCACGACGCCGATCCTCTTCCACGCGCTGCGCCACCCGCGCCCGCTGCGCGCGGTCTACCTGGTGCAGCGTGAGGTGGCCGAGCGCGCCGCCGCGGCGCCGGGCGGCAAGGAGTACGGGGCGCTGAGCGTGAACGTGCAGTCGGTCGCGCGCGTGGAGCTGCTGTCGCGCGTCCCGCCCGGCGCCTTCCAGCCGCCGCCGCAGGTCGATTCGGCCGTCATCCGCGTGACGCCGCGCCCCGATCCCGTCGTCACGCCGGCGGAGGAGGCGCGCTTCCGCAGCGTGGTGCAGGAGGCGTTCGGGCTCCGGCGGAAGCAGCTGCGCCGCGTGGTGCGCACGATCGCGCGGCTCGACGCCGAGCGCGCGGAGGCGGTGCTGGCGGCGGCGGGCCTCGACCCCGAGGCGCGGCCCGAGACGCTGTCGCCGGAGGCGTTCGCGCGGCTGGTGCGGGCGCTACCGGCGGGCGGCGCGTCCACCTAGCTTTCGCGGCAACTCGACCGGGGTGCCCGAGCGCGCGAGCGCATGGGCTGAGAGAGTCCCGCAGAACCTGATCCGGTTCGTACCGGCGTAGGGAGTCGCGAGTCCGCAGCACGACGCAGTCACGGGGCGGCCCATCGGCCGTCCGCGCGTGCGGGCATCCCGGTGAGTCGCGTCGCGCCGTCAGGCGCCGGCGCCGGCGTTCCCTCACCGGCACCCATCCGTGCTCTCCTTCCTGCTTCTCGCGGCCCAGCTGCCGCTCGCGTCCCAGGACACCGCTCGCGCGCCGCGCGACACCGCGCGCGACAGCGCGCGCGCCCTGGAGACCGTCACCGTGCGCGCCGTGCGCGGCGGCGACGCCGCCGCCGCCCAGACGACGCTCGGCGCGCCCGCGCTCGCGCGCGGCTACACCGGCCAGGACGTGCCGCTGCTGCTGCAGCAGGCGCCCGGCGTGACGACGTTCGCGCAGAGCGGCTCGCAGTGGAACTACTCGTACTTCCGGCTGCGCGGCATCGACCAGTCGCGCATCAACCTCACGCTCGACGGCATCCCGCTCAACGAGCCCGAGGACCAGCAGCTCTACTTCTCCAACTTCGCGGACCTCGCCAACTCGATCCGGAGCGTGCAGATCCAGCGCGGCGTCGGGACGAGCACGTACGGCCAGGCGTCGTTCGGGGGCTCGGTCAACTTCGAGACGGTGCCGCTGACCGCGAGCGCGAAGGGCGCCGAGGTGCAGCTCGGCGCCGGCTCGTTCGGGGCGCGGCGCGCGGCGGCCGAGTACACGAGCGGCCTCGGCGACGACCGCACGGCGGTGTACGCGCGGTTCTCGAACCAGCGCGCCGACGGCTACCGCCGGGGCTCCAGCCACGCGGGCAACAGCGCGATGGCGAGCGCGGGCTGGTTCGGCGACCGCGACCTCGTGAAGCTCACGCTCCTCAGCGGCGCGGAGTCGAACGGCCAGGCGTACACCGCGGTGCCGCTGGAGACGCTGCGCACGGATCCGCGCGCGAACCCGATCGACGGGGTGGGGGACCGCTTCCGCCAGTCGATGGCCGCGCTGACCTACACCCGGCTGCTGTCGGCGACGACGTCGCTGGCGACGACCGCGTACGGCTTCGACGCGGGCGGCTGGTACGAGTACCCGACGTGGGTCGACGGCACGCCCGCGCCGCGCTGGAACCTCGCGTCGCGCTGGGGCGGCGTGCTGAGCGCCCTGCACACGGTGCGCGGCGCCGCCACGTTCGACGCGGGCGTGCACGCGCTCGCGTACCGGCGCGACCACATGTTCGACGCGCGCGCCGACCTGGAGTCGCCCGGGTACGGCAACCGAGGGACCAAGCAGGAGGGGAGCGCGTTCGCGAAGCTCGCCTACGCGTTCGGCGCGGTGACGGCGTACGGCGACCTGCAGGCACGCGCCTCCAACTTCCACTACCGGCCGACGGAGGGCTCGTCGGTGCCGTCGGCGCGCGCGTCGTGGACCTTCCTCAACCCGCGCGTCGGGCTCTCGTGGCAGGCGACGCCGGTGCTGCGGACGTTCGCGTCGGTCGGCGCGACGGGGCGCGAGCCCACGCGCGCCGACCTGCTGGCCGGCGCGGACGACGTCGCGCCCGACGACGTCGACGCGCTCTTCCCGCTGTCGCGCGTGCGTCCCGAGCGCGTCACGGACTACGAGGCGGGCGCGGAGTGGCGCGCGGGCACGGTGGCGGTGCGCGCCAACGCGTACGCGATGGAGTTCCGCAACGAGATCGCGCTCGTGGGCCTCACGACGCCGCTGGGCTACGACGTCCGCCGCAACGTGGGCCGCAGCTTCCGGCGCGGCGTGGAGGCCGAGGCGAGCTGGCGGCCGGTCGAGACGCTGACGCTCGCGTCGACGGCGGCGCTGAGCCGCAACCGGATCCTCCGCTACCGCGACCAGGCCAATGACCGCGAGTACTTGGACGTGCCCACGGTGCTGACGCCGTCGCTCGTCGCCGGGCAGCAGGCGACGTGGCAGGCGACGCGGGCGCTCTCGCTGACGCTCGACGGGCGCTACCAGTCGCGCCAGTACCTCGACCCCACGGGCGACCGCGCGCGCACCGCGCCCGCGTTCTTCGTGCTCGACGGCGGGGCGGTGATCCGCGTCGCGGGGCAGGAGCTGCTCGTGCAGGGGCGCAACCTGCTCGACCGCTTCGCGCTCACCGCCGGTGACGTGAGCGGCGGCGGCGTGCCGCGCTACTTCATCCTCGCGCCGCGCAGCGTCGAGGTGAACGCGCGGCTGCGGTTCTGATAAGGCAACGGCATCTGCAAGGATGCAATCTGAAAGAATCGGATAACGGCGGAGGGCTCCGCGTCGGGCGACGATCCTCGCCGGCTCACCGAGCATCGGCGGTTATCCGATATCTTCAGATTTCATCCTTGCCTGCCGTTCGTCGTGCAGCCAGTCCGCGACCCGCTGTTCGGCGTCGCGCAGCCGCGTCTCCCAGTCGCCGCGCAGCACGGTGACTTCGGCACCCATCTCGGCCAGCGTGTCGACGAAGACGTCGCGCATCGCGAAGCGGTCGCCCGCCTCGCCGCGCACGTGGTCGGCCACCCAGGGCGCGTCGACGTCGCAGAGGAGGTAGTGGTCGCCGCGCCGCGCGCGGGCCGCGGCGACCACCCACTCCGGCGCCGTGCCGTAGAGGGCGCGCGAGTAGGCGACGGTGCTGATCAGGTCCGTGTCGCGCACGACCAGCGGCGCGTTGCGGCGCGCGGCCTCCGCGTCGGCCGCGTCCTCCAGCGCCACGTGCAGCTCGGCGATCGGCGTGACCGTCGCCAGGTCGAGCTGCACGGCGCGGTCCTCCGCGATGCGCGCGTCGACGTACGCGCGGGCGCCCTCCGCCGACCAGGGCACGTCGAAGCGGCGCGCGAGCCAGGCGGCGATCGTCGTCTTGCCGGTGCTCTCCGGGCCCGTGAGCACCACGACCAGCGGCCGGGCGGTGGGCCTCACGCCGACTCGCGGTGGCTCAGCGCGTAGGAGAGGCCCTCGAGCTCCATCGCCATGTTGACGTTCTTGATCGTCACGCCCGGCGGCGCGATCACCTGGGCGGGCGCGAAGTTCAGGATCGCCTTGATCCCCGCGCGGACGATGCGGTCCACCTCGCCCTGGACGTCGTCGGCGGGGATCGCCAGCACCGCGATGTCCGGGCGGTCGCGCACGGCGTCGGTCTCGAGCGCGGAGATGTCGCGGATCGTCTCGCCGTTCCAGCGCTTGCCGATCTTGGACGGGTCGTTGTCGTAGACGCCGACCACCGTGAAGCCGCGCTGCGTGAAGCCGCGGTAGGCGCTGAGGGCCGAGCCGATCTTGCCGGCGCCGACGATGACGACGCGCCACTCGCGCCCGAGGCCGAGGATCTGGCGGATGCGGTCCGTCAGCTCGGGGACCGAGTAGCCGAGCCCCCGCTTGCCGAACGACCCGAAGAAGGAGAGGTCCTTCCGGACCTGGGCCGAGGTCGTCCCGCTGTGGGCGGCGAGCTCGTCGCTGGAGGTCGTGGCGATGCTCCTGGCCTCGAGCTCCTCCAGGTAGCGGAGGTAGACGGACAGGCGGCGGACGGTCGAATCGGCGATGCGCTTCACAGCTCCGGTCACAGCTCCGGTCACGGCTCCGGTGTCGGCTCGGTCGGCAGCGGGGTACGCTCGCTGGACTTTGTGAAATACTTCACAAAGATAGCCGCCGAGCTGGGCGGAGGCCAGCGGGGATCCGAAGGCGCGTGCGCGGTCGTGCGTGGTCGCGTGTCGACGTGCGTCGACGTGCGCCGCGGCGCGCACGGGCGCCACGGCCCGGCACGCGAGCCGCGTTATGTTGCGAGGCGCGCGCGGATCTTCTCGCACCCGCGACCGGTAGCACCCAGGGCCGGCGGGGCGGCACGGATGCCGTCGCACGCGCCGTCCCCGAACCAGCAGCCGTGACCGACCGATCCGACCCGCGCGGCGGGGTGCAGACCCGCGCGCCCGACAACCTCCTCGTCGAGCGCGCGCGCGACTTCCTCGCCGGCGGGCCGGCCGACGCCGCGACCCTCGTGGGCCGCGTGTGCCAGCTGCCCGGCCTCAAGCGCGAGATGGCCGAGCGGATCGCGCTGGAG
Organism: uncultured bacterium; assembly: GCA_966128675.1. GTDB lineage: Bacteria > Gemmatimonadota > Gemmatimonadetes > Gemmatimonadales > Gemmatimonadaceae > Roseisolibacter. Next base: position 5,073 of record CBHYLO010000036.1, read on the forward strand.
CTGCTGGCGCCGCACCGGGAGTTCGCGCTGTCGGCGGACGGGCGGTGGTCGCTGCAGGCCGTGGCCGCGCCGCGCGAGGCCGGCGCGCCGGTGCGCGTCGCCGCGCCGCCGCCCGTGCCCAGCTTCGACGAGTGGCGCGCCGCCCGCGCCGCCGGAGGGAACGGCGCCGCCGCGCACGACGCGTCGGTGAACGGCGCCTCGGCGCACGGCGACGCGCCCGCCGTCCCGGCGCGTCGCGGGCGCGAGCGGCGGCCCGCGGCGGCCGACGTGCCGCGCCCCGCGCTGCCGGGCGACCACGAGTCGCTGACCGACCTGTCGTACGTCGTCGTCGACGTCGAGACCACGGGCGGCAGCCCGTTCGCAGGCCATCGCATCACCGAGATCGCCGCCGTGGTGGTCGCGGGCGGCGAGGTGCGCGAGGTCTACGAGACGCTCGTGAATCCCGAGCGCGTGATCCCGCCGCAGATCGTCCGGCTCACCGGCATCACGTCCGAGATGGTGCGCGACAAGCCGCGCTTCCGCGAGGTCGCGCCGGACGTGGTGGGCGCGCTGCAGGGCCACGTCTTCGTCGCCCACAACGTCACCTTCGACTGGCGCTTCGTGTCGGCCGAGGTGGAGCGGGCGTCTGGCGTGGCGCTCGAGGGGCGGCGGCTGTGCACCGTCCGCCTCGCCCGGAAGCTGCTTCCGCACCTGCGGTCGCGCTCGCTGGGCTACGTCGCGGACTGGTACGGCGCGGACGCCTTCGCCAAGACGTACTTCGAGGCGCGGCACGGACGGTCGCGCCCGTGGCGCCACAGTGCGGCGGGCGACGCGGTCGCGACGGCGCACTGCCTGCTGCGCCTCCTGCAGGACGCCCGCGAGCGCGGCGTCCACACGTGGGGCGAGCTCGATCGGTGGCTGAGCGGCGGCACCGGCGCCGCGCGCCGCCGCCGCACCGCGCTGCCGTCCGCGGTCGATCGCGACACCACGGCGTGAACGCCGCCTGACCACCTCCTCCGTCCGTCCCGTGCCCGCACCCACGCCCCTCGTCGAGACCCGCCGCGTCGGACGCCTGACGCTGCACGCCATCCAGGCCGGCGGGCTCGCGCTGGACGGCGGCGCGATGTTCGGCATCGTGCCCAAGCCGCTGTGGGAGCGCCGCGCGCCGGCCGACGCGAGCAACCGCATCCGCATGGGGATGCGCTGCCTCCTGGTCGAGCACGAGGACGGCCCGGTCCTCATCGACACCGGGCTCGGCAACAAGGAGCCGGAGAAGTTCCACGCGCTCTACGCCATCGACAACGCCGGCGCGGACGGGCGCACGCACCTCGAGGATGGGCTGGCGGCGGTCGGCGTGCGCCCGGAGGACATCCGGCTGGTCATCAACACGCACCTGCACTTCGACCACGCCGGCGGCAACACCTGGCGCGACGCGGCGGGCACGGTGCGGCCGGCCTTCCCGAACGCGCGCTACGTGGTGCAGCGCGGCGAGTACCACTACGCGACGCACACCACCGAGCGCACGGCGGCCAGCTACCTGCCGCTCAACTTCGTCCCGCTGATGGAGGCGGGGCTGCTGGACGAGGTGATCGGGGAGGGGGAGCTCGTGCCCGGGATCAGCACCCTGCCGACGCCCGGCCACACGCCCTTCCACCAGAGCATCGTGATCCGGAGCGCGGGCGAGACGGCGTGCTTCCTGGGCGACGTGGTCCCGACCACGGCGCACCTGCCGCTGCCGTGGATCATGGGCTACGACGTGGAGCCGCTGGTGACGCTGGAGAGCAAGCGGCGGGTGCTGCGGCGGGCGCAGGAGGAGGGGTGGCTGCTGATCTTCGAGCACGACCCCGACACGGGCTTCGGGCACGTGGCGCACGACGGCAAGGCGTACGCGCTGGCCGAGGCAGTGGGGACGGGGGTGAAGCACCCGGCGGGGGCGGGTCCGGGGGGCGGGGAGACTCCGGTTGACGTCGCCCGACGGCCCGGATAGGTTGTAGGGTCACAATTCGCGAAGCGGGGTGGCTAGTCGCCATCCCCACCCTCTGGCCCTCGCGCCGCTTCCGGCGGGCAGGTGCTGCAGGAGTCCTGACTACCCGACTCTCGTCGTGGGCGCTTCGTCGCCTTCGGCGCGTGTGCGCGTTGCGCGGACTCCACCCCGGAGGCCGCGTTTTTTCGTTCCCCCTTCCCGAGGAGCACCACCATTCAGGACTCGACGAAGCAGCGCGTGCGCGTGAACCGGCAGATCCGCATCAGTCCGATCCGCGTCATCGCCGCTGACGGCAGCCAGCTCGGCATTCTCGAGGTCGACAAGGCGTTGGCCATCGCCGAAGAGCAGGGGCTCGACCTCGTCGAGGTGGCCCCGATGGCCCGCCCTCCCGTGGCCCGCATCATGGACTACGGGAAGTTCAAGTTCGAGCAGGCGAAGCAGGCCCGTATCGCCAAGAAGAAGCAGCACGTCATCCAGCTGAAGGAAGTGAAGTTCCGGCCTGGCATCGACGAGCACGACTTCGAGACGAAGACGCGGCACGCCCGCCGGTTCCTCGAGGAAGGCAACAAGGTCAAGGTCACCCTGATGTTCCGCGGTCGACAGATCACGCACCCCGAACTGGGGCGCGCGGTCGTGACGCGGGTCGCCACCGAGCTCGCCGACATCTCGAAGATCGAGGCGGACGCGCGGCTCGAAGGGAAGGCCATGACGATGATTCTCACCCCGAAGTGATCTCGGAGCGGGTGCACGTATGCCGAAGATGAAGAGCCACCGGGGCGCCTCGAAGCGCTTCTCGGTGACGGGCACCGGAAAGGTGCGGCGCCTCAAGGCGTTCAAGAGCCACATCCTGACGAAGAAGTCCCCGAAGCGGAAGCGGAACCTCCGCCGCGCGACCACGGTCGCCACCAACGGCGAGGCGAAGCGGATGAAGCGCCTCCTCCTCGCGTCCTGACCGGAGGACCCTGACCCATGCCTCGCGCAGTCTCGAACGTCCCGCGCCTCAAGCGGAAGAAGCAGATCCTCCAGGCGGCCAAGGGCGCCTACGGCGGCCGGTCCAAGCTCTGGAAGGCCGCCAAGGAGACCGTGGAGCGCGGCTGGCGCTACGCCTACCGTGACCGCAAGAACAAGAAGCGCGACTTCCGTCGCCTGTGGATCGTGCGTATCAACGCCGCGGCCCACCAGCACGGCATGAGCTACAGCGTCTTCATCGACGGCCTGAAGAAGGCCGGCCTCGAGATCGACCGGAAGATCCTCGCGGACATCGCCGTGCGCGATCCGCAGGCCTTCGGCGCGATCGCCGACCAGGTGCGCCAGGCGCTCGACAAGGCCGCCCAGAACGCGGCCTGAAGCCGCGGCTCTGTGCCCCCGGACACCGCGCGGCGCGAGCCGCCGGCGTTCCGTTGAAAGTGACCGACGGCGGTGCGACCTTACGGCGCACCGCCGTCGTCGTCTTCGCACCCTCCGTCCGCCCGTGCAACTCTCCGACTACCTCGCCCAGGCCGCGCAGCTCGAGCAGGACGCGCGCGCCCTCCTGGACGGGCTCGACCCCGCGATGCGTCTCGACGACGCGAAGGGCCGCCTCAACGCGCTGAAGGACGCGCGCGTCGGCGCGCTCCAGGGCGCGCTGCGCAGCCTCGCGCCCGAGGACCGCCGCGGCGCCCGCGGGGCGGTCCACAAGCGCAAGACCCCCGTCCCGGACGCGCTCGACGCCTTCGCCGCGCGGCAGGCCGCCGCCGCCGGCCACGGGCCCGCGCTCGACCTCACCATGCCGGCGCGCCGCACGTGGCAGGGCGCGGTGCATCCGGTCACCGCGGTCATCGACGAGATCTGCGCGATCTTCCGCGAGCTGGGGTTCACGGTCGCCCTCGGCCCCGAGGCCGAGTCGGAGTGGTACAACTTCCAGTCGCTGAACTTCCCGTCGGACCACCCGGCGATGGACGTGCACGACACGCTCTACCTCGCGGGCCAGGACGGCGCGGCGCCCGGCGAGAGCGTGCTGCTGCGCACGCACACGTCGCCGGTGCAGGTGCGCACGCTCCAGCGCTACGCGCCGCCGGTGCGCGTCGTGATCCCGGGCATGGTCTACCGCCGCGACTTCTTCGACGCGTCGCACGCGCCGGCGTTCGCGCAGCTGGAAGGCCTCGCCGTCGACGAGGGGATCAGCTTCGTCGACCTCAAGGCGACGCTGGCGGAGTTCGCGCGCCGCTTCTTCGGCAGCGCGCGCACGCGCTTCCGCCCCAGCTTCTTCCCGTTCACCGAGCCGTCGGCCGAGATGGACGTGCAGTGCCAGGTGTGCGGCGGCAGCGGCTGCGCGACCTGCAAGCACACCGGCTGGTCCGAGATCCTCGGCTCCGGCATGGTGCATCCCGCGGTGCTCGAGGCGGCGGGCCTCGACAGCGAGCGCTACACCGGCTGGGCGTTCGGCATGGGGCCCGCGCGCATCGCGCAGCAGCGCCACGGCGTGCCCGACATCCGCAGCTTCTACGACTCCGACGTCCGCTTCCTGGAGCAGTTCGCCCGATGATCGTCTCCCACGACTGGCTGCGCGCCTTCGTCCCGCACGGGCGCACGGCGGCCGAGATCGGGCAGCTGCTCAGCACGCACACGGCGACGCTGGAGGGGATGGAGGCGCTGCGCGACGACCTCGCGCCCTTCATCGTCGGGCAGGTCGTGCACACCGAGAGGATCCCGGAGACGCGGCTGTCGTTCAACCGCGTCGACGACGGCAGCGGCACGCTGCTGGAGGTCGTCTGCGGCGCCCCGAACGTCGAGCTGGGCGCGAAGTACCCGCTCGCGCGCGTCGGCACGGTGATCCCGGGCAAGGGCGGGATGGTCATCGAGCGCCGGAAGATCCGCGGCTTCACCTCCGCCGGCATGCTCTGCTCGGCCGCGGAGCTGGGGCTCGGCGACGACGCGGACGGGATCATGACGCTCGCGACCGACGCCGCGCCGGGCACGCCGCTGCTGCAGATCATGCCGACGGGCGACGTGCGGCTGGAGCTCGACGTGCTCGCCAACCGCCCCGACCTGCTGTCGCAGCTCGGCGTGGCGCGCGAGGCCGCCGCGCTCACCGACGTGCCGCTCGAGATGCCGCCGGAGCTGCGTGGCCTCGCGTCCGCGCCGGTCGCGCTGCGCGGCGCGCGCGAGGCGAGCGCCGGCGGCGTCACGGTCCGCATCGACGACGCCGAGGGCTGCCCGCGCTTCACCGCCGCGGTCATCCGCGGCGTGCGCGTCGGCCCGAGCCCCGACTGGCTCGTGCAGCGACTCGCCGGCGTGGGCGCGCGCAGCATCAACAACGTCGTCGACGTCACGAACTACGTGCTGCACGGGCTCGGGCAGCCGGCGCACGCGTACGACCTCGCGCGCGTGGGCGGCGCGACGCTCGTCGCGCGGCGCGCGCGCGCGGGCGAGGCGCTGACGACGCTCGACGGCCACGCGCGCATCCTCGACGGCGAGTCGCTCGTGATCGCGGACGCCGAGCGCGCGCAGGGCATCGCCGGCGTGATGGGCGGGCAGGACTCCGAGGTCAGCGACGCGACGACCGACGTGCTGCTGGAGGTCGCGCTGTTCGACCCGCGGCGCGTGCGCGTGTCGCGCCGCAAGGCCGGCGTCAGCACGGACGCGAGCTACCGCTTCGAGCGCGGCGTGGACCGCGGCGCGACGCTGGAGCGCCTGACGCAGGCCGCGGGGCTCATCGTGGCCGTCGCGGGCGGCACCATCGAGGCGGTGCTCGACGTCGGCGACGCGCCGGCCGCGCTCCCCGCCGTGCGCCTGCGCGCGTCGCGCATCACGCGCCTCCTCGGCCAGTCGGTGCCGGATGCGGACGTCGAGCGCCTGCTGTCGGCGATCGGGTTCGGCGTCGCGCGCGAGTCCGCGAGCGGCGAGACCGCGTGGACGGTCACGCCGCCGTCGTGGCGGCAGGACGTGACCCGCGAGGTCGACCTGATCGAGGAGGTCGTGCGCCTCGTCGGCTTCGACGCGCTGCCCGACGAGCTGCGGCCGTTCCGCGCCGGCAGCGTCCCCGACGACCCGATGCACGTGGTCACGCTGCGCGTCCGCGACGCGCTGGTCGCGCAGGGGCTGCTGGAGACCAAGCCGCTGCCGTTCGTGCGCGGCGACGACGCGTCGCACGTGCGCGTGGGCAACCCGCTGGCCGAGGACGAGCCGCACCTGCGGACGCACGTCCTCGACACGCTGGCGCGCCGCGCGGAGTACAACCTCTCGCGCATGCAGGGGAACGTGCGGCTGTTCGAGATCGGCGGCGTCTTCGCGCCCGGCTCGAACGGCCGGCCCGACGAGCGGTGGCACCTCGGCGCGCTGGTGATGGGCGAGCGCCGGCCGCCGCACTTTACGGAGCCCAAGCCCCCCGCGTTCGACGCGTGGGACGCGAAGGGGCTGGCGGAGGTCGCGGCCGCGGCCGCGTTCCCCGGCGCCACCGTGGCGCTGGTGCCCGCGCAGGACGAGACCGGTCGGCTCTGGTCCGTGCAGGTGGACGGGCGCGAGGTGGGCGCGGTGCGGCGCGTGTCGCTCGACTCGCCGCCGTGGTCGTCGCCCGCCTTCGGGGTCGAGCTGACGCTGGCGCCGGTCGTGTCTGCCCCGGTCGCGGCGCGCGGTGCGCGCCTGGCCGAGCCGCCGGCGTCGGCCGCCGCGCCGCCGCACGTGCGGGCGCGCACGCTGCCGTCGACGCCGGCCGTGGAGCTCGACCTCGCGCTGCTGGTGCCGGACGCCGTCTCGGCGGCCGACGTGGAGCGCGTGCTGAAGGCCGCGGGCGGTGAGCTGCTGGAGCGCGTGACGCTGTTCGACGAGTTCCGCGGCGGCGACGTCCCGGCGGGCGCGCGCAGCCTCGCGTGGCGCCTGGCGCTGCGCGATCCGTCGCGCACGCTGCGGGACAAGGAGGTCGAGGGCCGGCGGCAGAAGCTGCTCAAGGCGCTGGACTCCGAGCTGGGCGTGCGCCCGCGGGCCGGCTGATGGCGGGGACGGTGGTCGCACCCGCGGCAGAGGCGTTCGCGGAGCTGGAGCGCCTGGTGCGGCACCTCGGCGAGGAGCTGGCGTGGTTCCGGCGGCGCGCGCTGGAGGCCGAGCGGCGCGTGAAGGAGCTGTCCGGTCCCGCGAACGGCGCGGACGAGCCGCGCGAGAGCGTGGAGAGCCTGCAGGCGCGCCTGTCGAGCGCCGAGGCGGAGAACGGCGAGCTGCGCGCGCGGCTGGCCGAGGCGGCGGAGCGGACGCGTACCATGGCGGACCGCATGCGGTTCCTCCGCCAGCAGCAGGAGGCCGACGGTGAGCGCTGACGAGGAGGGGCGCGCGGAGTCGCGCGGCGGGCGCAGCTCGGTGCGCGTGTCGATCCTGGGCGACGACTACAACATCCGCACGGACGCCCCGGCCGCGCACACGCGCGAGGTGGCGGCGCACGTCGACCGGGTGATCCGGCAGGTCATGTCGAGCGGCACCGTCGTCGAGACGCACAAGGCGGCGATCCTCGCGGCGCTGCAGATCACGGACGAGCTGTTCCGCGCCCGCGCCGAGGCGCGCGACCTCGGCACGCGGACGAGCGAGCTGGCCGCCGAGGTGCGGCGCTGGCTGCCGCCGACGAAGCGCGGCGAGTCGCAGGGCTGACGGCCGCCGGCCGCCGGCGCGGTCGAGGCCGCGTTGCCTTTCCCCGGGGCGCCGGGTAGCTTGCGCGACAGGCAGCACTCCGTAGGTGCAAGCGTGCGTTGTGTTTAGGTGCGTGGTCAGGCGCTGGGATGGGAGGGGGGTCCGGCGCGGCGCGCCGGGCGTGCGCGCACGGTCGTGCGGACCGCCTCCCGGATGGGCGCATACTCGGTCGATTGCGCGGCGCATGCGCCGCGCTGGAGCATAGATCCGACATGGGAGAGCAAGCGATCCTCGCCCTGCTGGGCGTGCTCGTCGCGTTGGGCGCCGCCGTCGGGGCGTTCGTGTACGGCAAGGGCGCCGGCCGCACGGTCGGCCGCGCCGAGGAGGTCGAGCGCCAGCGCGCGGCCAAGGCGACGGCCGAGGAGAGCGCGCAGCGCATCCTGGCCGACGCCGAGCGCGAGGCCGAGGCGGCGCGCAAGAGCGCGGTCGTCAGCGGCAAGGAGGAGCTGCTGAAGCTCCGCGAGGCGCAGGACGGCGAGGTGCGCGGCCGCCGCGAGGAGGTCGAGCGCGAGGAGCGCCGGCTGCAGGAGCGCGAGGCGCAGCTGGACCGGAAGAGCGAGACGATCGACCAGCGCGACCGCGAGCTGGCGCGCCGGGCGAGCGAGCTGGGGCGCCGCGAGAAGGTCGTCGCGGACCAGCAGGGCGAGATCGACACGCTCAAGGCCGACGCGACGCGGCGGCTCGAGGAGCTGGCCGGCCTCTCCGCCGACGACGCGAAGGCCGAGCTGATGCGCCGGATGGAGGAGCAGGCGCACGCCGACGCCGCCAACCGGATCCGCGAGATCCGCGAGACCGCGCGCCGGAACGCCGAGCGCGAGGCGAAGAAGATCGTCGCCCTGGCGGTCCAGCGGATCGCGGCCGAGCACACCGCCGAGACGACCGTGTCGTCGGTGGCGCTGCCGAACGACGAGATGAAGGGGCGCATCATCGGCCGCGAGGGGCGGAACATCCGCGCCTTCGAGCTGGCGACGGGCGTCGACGTCATCATCGACGACACGCCGGACACGGTGGTCGTCTCGTGCTTCGACCCGGTGCGGCGCGAGGTCGCGCGGCAGGCGCTGGAGAAGCTCGTCTCCGACGGGCGCATCCACCCGGGGCGCATCGAGGAGGTCGTCAACAAGGCGCGCCAGGAGGTCGAGAAGCAGATCCTCGAGACCGGCGAGCAGGCGGCCTACGAGGTCGGCGTCGCCGGGCTGCACCCCGAGATCATCAAGCTCGTGGGGCGCATGCGGTGGCGCACCAGCTACGGCCAGAACATCCTCCAGCACTCCAAGGAGGTCGCCTGGCTGGCCGGGATCATGGCGGCCGAGCTGGGGCTGGACGTCGCCATGGCGAAGCGCGGCGCGCTGCTGCACGACATGGGCAAGGTCCTCACGCACGAGCACGAGGGCACGCACGTGCAGCTCGGCGTCGAGATGGCGACGCGCTACGGCGAGCACCCGTTGGTGGTGAACGCGATCGCGGCGCACCACGACGACGTGCCGCACGAGAGCGAGGTGTCGGTGCTCGTGCAGGCGGCGGACGCGATCAGCGGATCGCGCCCGGGCGCGCGCCGCGAGGCGTTCGAGACGTACGTGAAGCGGCTGGAGGGGCTGGAGAAGATCGCGTCCAGCTACCGCGGCGTGGAGAAGGTGTTCGCCATCCAGGCGGGCCGCGAGGTGCGCATCGTGGTGACGCCCGAGGACGTGGACGACGTGCGCATGACCGCGCTCTCCGAGGAGATCGCGCGGCGCATCGAGGCGGAGCTGCAGTATCCGGGGCAGATCAAGGTGGTCGTGATTCGCGAGACGCGGGCGGTGGACTTTGCGCGCTGAAGCGGGGGCGCCGGAAGCCGGCGGCGTCGTGCAGGACGAGGGGAGCGCGCGCCTGATCGACGGCGCCGCGGTCGCCCGCGGCGTGCGCGCGCGCGTGGCCGACGAGGTGGCGCAGCTGAAGGCGGCGCACGGGCTGACGCCGGGCCTGTCGGTCGTGCTGGTGGGCGACGACCCGGCGAGCGCCGTCTACGTGCGCAACAAGGAGAAGCAGTCGGTCGAGGCGGGGATGCGCGGCGAGACGATCCGCATGCCCGCGACGACCACGCAGGCGGAGCTGCTCGCGGTCGTCGACCGGCTGAACGCCGACGACCGCGTGCACGGCATCCTCGTGCAGATGCCGCTGCCGAAGCAGATCGACCCGGCGGCGGTGATCCGGCGCATCCGCCCAGACAAGGACGTCGACGCGTTCCATCCGGCGAACGTCGGCAAGCTGCTGATCGGCGAGCGGGACGGCTTCGCGCCGTGCACGCCCGCGGGCGTGATGGTGCTGCTGGAGGAGGCGGGCGTCCCGCTGAAGGGCGCCGAGGTGGTGGTGATCGGGCGCAGCAACATCGTCGGCAAGCCGATGGCCGCGCTGCTCATGCAGCCGGGCGTCGACGCCACCGTGACCGTCTGCCACAGCCGCACGCGCGACCTCGCGGCGCACACGCGGCGCGCGGACGTGCTCATCGCCGCCATCGGGCGCGGGCGCTTCGTCACCGCCGACATGGTGAAGCCGGGCGCGGTCGTCATCGACGTCGGGATGAACCGCATCGACGACCCGACGACGAAGACCGGGACGCGCCTGGTGGGCGACGTGGACTTCGACGCCGTGCGCTCGGTCGCGTCGGCGATCACGCCCGTGCCCGGCGGCGTCGGGCCGATGACGATCGCGATGCTGCTCGCCAACACCGTCCGCGCGGCGCGCCAGCAGGCGGGCATCGCGGACGCGGGCGCCCGGTGACGCGCCGCCGGCGCGCGGACGCGCCGGACGGCGACGCGCTGGACCTGTTCCCGCCGGAGCCGCCCGCGCCGCGCCGCGACGTGGGCGAGGCGCTCTTCGGCCCGCCGCGTGCGAAGCCCAGGACGACCGCCGCGCGCGCCACGCCCGCGGGCGCACCGGCGCCCGCGGCCGTACCCGCGGTCGACCCGGACGCGCGGCCCACGCCCGAGATGGAGGCGTTTAGCGCCGAGGTGCGCGCGTTGCTCGACTACCTTGGGCTGCCGTTCGAGGACGCCTGCCT
>CBHYLO010000037.1:0-15660 GCA_966128675.1 uncultured bacterium
CGCGACGAGATCCTGGCGATGCGGAAGCAGTTCGCCAACCCCGCGGTGTTCACGCTCTACCGCGAGCCGCTGCTCATCGTCGAGGGGCACATGCAGTACCTCTACGACGAGACCGGGCGCCGCTACCTCGACCTGTTCGCGGGCATCGTCACCGTCTCGGTCGGCCACTGCCATCCCACCGTCGTGAAGCGCGTGCAGGAGCAGGTCGCGACGCTGCAGCACGCGACCACCATCTACCTGCACCCGAGCTTCCCGCTGCTGGCCAAGAAGCTGGCGTCCAAGATGCCCCCCGGGCTCGACGTCACCTACTTCGTCAACAGCGGCAGCGAGGCCAACGACCTCGCGATCACGATGGCGCGGCTCCACACCGGCCACCGCGACGTCATCGCGCTCCGCAACGCCTACCACGGCGGCAGCCCGAGCGCGCAGGGGCTCACCTCGCACCACACGTGGAAGTTCCCCGCCGGCGGCGACGGGCACGTGCACCACGTCGTGAACCCCGACCCGTACCGCAGCCCGTTCAGCGGGACGCCCGAGGAGATCGCCACCAAGAGCGCGCGCGAGATCCGCGAGATCGTCCGCTACTCCACGCCCGGGAAGATCGCCGCGTTCATCGCGGAGCCCATCCAGGGCGTCGGCGGGGCGACGCACGGCGCGCCGAACTACCTCCGCGAGGCGTACGCCATCACCCGCGAGTGCGGCGGCCTGTGCATCGCCGACGAGGTGCAGACCGGCTTCGGGCGCACGGGCGAGCACTTCTGGGGCTTCCAGAGCTTCGGCGTCGTCCCCGACTTCGTCACGATGGCCAAGGGGATCGGCAACGGCGCGCCGCTGGCCGCCGTCACCACGCGCAGCGACATCGCGCAGGCGCTCACCCAACGCATCCACTTCAACACCTACGGCGGCAACCCCGTCTCGATGGCCGCAGGCCTCGCGGTCCTCGACGTCATCGAGCAGGAGGGGATCCAGGAGAACGCGCGCGTCGTCGGCGGGCGGCTCAAGGCGGGGCTGCAGCGGCTGCAGCAGGCCCACGCCCTCATCGGCGACGTCCGCGGCATGGGCCTCATGCTCGGCGTCGAGCTGGTGCGCGACCGCGCGACCAGGGAGCCCGCGAAGCAGCAGACGCTCGACGTGCTGGAGGCGATGCGCGAGTCGGGCGCGCTGATCGGGAAGGGCGGCCTCGATGGCAACGTCCTCCGCATCAAGCCGCCCATGTGCATCACCGCCGCCGACGTGGACTTCGCGCTCGACGCGCTCGACCACGCCCTGACGCTCGCCGGACGCGCGTAGCGCCTCACCTCTGCTGACAGGACCGACGCATGCGCTTCGACAAGGTCATCGCGGGCGGCACGGTGGTCACCCCCGGCGGGACGTTCGTCGGGGACGTGGGCATCATCGGCGAGAAGATCGCCGCCCTCGGCACGGAGCTCGACGACACGGGCGCCGACTACATCCCCGCGACGGGGCACCTCGTCCTCCCGGGCGTGCTGGACGTGCACGTCCACCTCGAGCTGCCCTTCTGCGGCACCGTCTCCGCCGACGACTACCGCACCGGTACGCGCGCCGGCGCGCGCGGCGGCGTGACGACCGTCATCGACTTCGCCATCCCGTCCGCCGGCGGCACGCTCGCCGACGCGGCCGACACCTGGATGCGGAAGGCCGAAGGGAAGTCGCTCATCGACTACACCTTCCACATCTGCATCACGCGCTGGCAGGAGCAGAAGGATCAGATCGCGGACATGGTGGCGCGCGGCTTCACCACGTTCAAGGAGTTCATGATCTACGAGTCGGAGGGGTGGCAGTCGGACGACCGCGCCCTCTTCGGCACGCTGGAGCAGATGCGCGAGCACGGCGCCATGCTGCTGGTGCACGCCGAGTCCGCGCGCGTCCTCGACGAGCTGATCGCGCGCCACCACACGCCCGCGGAGATGCAGCGCTGGGGCGCGCAGCTCCACCGCATCACGCGCCCGAACTTCATCGAGGCCGAGGCGATCGAGCGCGCGGTGCGCTGGTGCGAGGTCACGGGCGGGCAGCTCTACATCGTCCACATGTCGACGGCCGAGGGGGCGGACATCGTGCGCGCGGCGCAGGCGCGCGGCGTGCCCGTGCTGGCCGAGACGTGCGTGCAGTACCTCGTGCTGGACGACTCGGTGTTCGAGCGGCCGGACGGCCACCTGTACGCCTGCTGCCCGCAGCTCAAGAAGCCCGCCGACATCGAGCGCCTGTGGGAGGGGCTGCGCCGCGGCGAGGTCTCCGTCGTCTCGACCGACACCTGCACCTTCACGCGCGAGCAGAAGGCGATGTGGAACGGCGACTGGACGAAGATCCCGATGGGGATGCCCGGCCTGGAGACGCTGCTCCCGCTCACCTACACGAAGGGCGTGCTCGGCGGCCGCCTGTCGCTCGAGGAGATGTGCCGGAAGCTGAGCACGAACCCGGCGCAGATCATGGGCCTCGCGCCGCGGAAGGGCGCGATCCAGGTCGGCGCCGACGCCGACGTCGCGATCATCCATCCCACGTCCACGCGCCGCGTCGATCCGGCGGAGATGGAGACGAACGCCGACTGGTCCCCGTACGAGGGGATGGAGCTGGCCGGCTTCGCGCGCACGACGCTGTCGCGCGGCGAGACCATCGTCGACGACTATCGCGTGGTCGGGCGCGAGGGGCGCGGGCAGTGGCTGCCGCGCACGCGCGCGGGGCTCGCGCCCCGGGTGGACGCGCCGGCGGTCGCCGCGCCGCGCGACGCCTCGCCCACGCCGTTCCGCCTCGACAACCGCGTCGAGATCCACCTCGGATGACCGCGCCCCCCACGGGCGCGCGTGCGGCGCCCCACGCCTACACGCCCGGCGTGCGGCCGGAGTTCGTCACGGTCGAGGAGGACCTGAGCGACAGCCCGCTCTGGAACCCCGACCTGGCGCCGACGCCGCTCGCGCGGCGCACCTGGTCGACGTACAACATCGCGGCGCTCTGGATCGGGATGAGCGTGGTCGTCACCACGTACACGCTCGCCTCGGGGCTGATGACGCAGGGCATGACCTGGTGGCAGGCCATGCTCACGATCCTGCTCGGCAACGTCATCGTGCTCGTGCCGATGATCCTCAACGCGCACGCGGGCACGAAGTACGGGATCTCCTTCCCGGTGCTCTGCCGGGCGGCGTTCGGCGTGCGCGGCGCCAACGTGCCCGCGGTGCTGCGCGCGATCGTCGCCTGCGGGTGGTTCGGCATCCAGACGTGGATCGGCGCGCTGGCGCTCGACACGCTGGCGCGCGCCGCCTGGCCCGGCTGGGCGACGGTGCCCGGCGCGACGTGGATCGCGTTCGCGGCGTTCTGGGGGATCCAGGTGGCGATCATCCTCCGCGGCACGGAGGGGATCAAGGTGCTGGAGAGCTGGTCGGCGCCGCTGCTGCTGGCGGGCGGCGCGCTGCTGCTCTGGTGGGGCGTGCGCAACGGCGGCGGGCTGGCCAACGTGCTGGCGCAGTCGCCGCGGCTGCAGGGCGCGCCGGCCGGCCGCGCGACCTTCTGGGCGCTCTTCCCGGCGGCGCTGACGGCCAACGTCGGCTACTGGGCGACGCTGAGCCTCAACATCCCCGACTTCACCCGCTACGCGCGCAGCCAGCGCTCGCAGGCGCTCGGCCAGGCGCTGGGGCTGCCGACGACGATGACGGCGTTCGCGTTCATCGGCGTCGCGGTCACCAGCGCGACGATCGCGATCTTCGGGGAGCCGATCTGGGATCCCGTCGTGCTGGTGACGCGCATCGGCAGCCCGGCGGTGATCGTCTTCGCGGCGCTCGTGGTCGTGGCCGCGCAGCTGACCACCAACATGGCGGCCAACGTCGTCTCGCCGTCGAACGACTTCTCGAACCTGAGCCCGCGGCGCATCAGCTACGTCACGGGCGGGCTGATCACGGCGGTCCTCGGCGTCGCGATGATGCCGTGGCGCCTCTACGCCGACGCCGCGGCCTACATCTTCACCTGGCTCCTGGGCTACTCGAGCCTCATGGGGGCGCTCGGCGGCATCCTGATCGCGGACTACTGGATCGTGCGCCGGCAGCGCCTCTCGCTCCCCGACCTGTTCCGGGAGCGGGGCGCGTACACGTACCGCGGCGGCGTGAACGCGCGCGCCATGGTCGCGCTGGCGCTGGCGATCCTCCCGGTGGTGCCGGGCTTCGTCCGCGCCGTCTCGACGCCGGGCGGCGTGGTCGCGAACCCGGGCTTCCTCGATCAGCTCTACTCGTACGCGTGGTTCGTGACGTTCGCGCTCAGCTTCCTCCTGTACGTGGGACTGATGCGCGGACGTACCGATACACCGTGACGTCGCCCCGATCCCGAGCGCAGCGAAGGAGAGGGGCCTCGGATGCGTCACGCGTGGGATGCCCCACGCCACGCGGAGCAGATCCCTCTCCTGCGCCGCGCTCCGGATCGGGATGACACCTGAACGGCCGCGCGCAGCCCACGCTCAAGGCCCTCCTCCATCGCCCCGCCGATGCCCCAGATCGTCAAGTGCGGCCTGATCCAGGCCACCAATGCCTGCAGCACCGACGAGCCGATCGCGCGCATCCGCGAGGCCAACGTCGAGAAGCACGTCGCGCTCATCGAGCGGGCGGGGGCCGAGGGCGTGCAGATCCTCTGCATGCAGGAGATCTTCACCGGCCCCTACTTCTGCGCCGAGCAGAGCACGCGCTGGTACGAGGCCGTCGAGCGCATCCCGGACGGGCCGACGACGCGGCTGATGCAGGACCTCGCGCGGAAGCACGCGATGGTGATCGTCGTGCCGCTGTACGAGGAGGAGGCGACCGGCGTGTACTACAACACGGCCGCCGTCATCGACGCGGACGGGACGTACCTGGGCAAGTACCGGAAGAACCACATCCCGCAGTGCAATCCAGGCTTCTGGGAGAAGTTCTACTTCCGCCCCGGGAACCTCGGCTATCCGGTGTTCCAGACGCGCTACGCGAAGGTCGGCGTCTACATCTGCTACGACCGCCACTTCCCCGAGGGCGCGCGCGAGCTCGGGCTCAACGGCGCGGAGATCGTCTTCAACCCGTCGGCGACGGTCGCGGGGCTGTCGGAGTACCTGTGGAAGCTGGAGCAGCCCGCGCACGCGGTGGCGAACGCGTTCTTCGTGGGCGCGATCAACCGCGTGGGCACCGAGGCGCCCTGGAACATCGGCGAGTTCTACGGGCAGAGCTACTTCTGCGACCCGCGCGGGCGCATCGTGGCCGAGGCGTCGCGCGACCGCGACGAGCTGGTGACGGCGGAGCTCGACCTCGACCAGATCCGCGAGGTGCGCAACGTCTGGCAGTTCTACCGCGACCGGCGCCCGGAGACGTACGGCGGGCTCTGCAAGTTGTGAGAGCTCGGCGCGCCGGGTACGGGTCGGCGAACGGTGGATGCGGATGCTCCGGATCAGGAACGGATCTCCGGATCGCTCCCTGTGGCGGCGGCGTCCGGTGCGCTCCGAGGAGCGATCCGCATGATCCGTCTTATCCGGAGCATCCGTAGCCCCGACGAGTAGTTCGCGCCCGCGGAGTGCGATCCCGGCCGCCGAGGGCACGGAGCCGATCCGCAGCCCGCCGCCCGCAGCGCCCTCCCGGCACCGTCATTGCCCTTTCTCCGGCGACTTCGACCGGGGAGGGCATCATGACGACCATCGTTCGCGCGGCGCGCCGGGGCGCAGCCACGCTCATGCTTCTGGCGACCGGCGCCTGCGCCTCGAACGGCAGCGGCGGCGGCATCTCGGACATCCTCGGCGCCGTGCTCGGCGGTGGGGCGGCCGGGAGCGGCAACCAGGTCAGCGGCGTCGTGCGCGGCGTCGACACCCGCAACCAGCAGATCGGCCTCCAGCTGTCCAACGGCCAGACCGTCGGGCTGAACTACGACAACCAGACCAAGGTCGTCTACAACAACCAGAGCTACGCCGTCACCTCGCTGGACGCCGGCGACCAGGTGACCGCCCGCATCCAGAGCACCAACAACAACTCGTACTACACGGACCTCGTGCAGGTGGACCAGCCGGTGCAGGGCACGGGCGGCACGACCACGGGCTCGGAGAACGTGCAGTCGGTGCAGGGGACCGTGCGGGCCATCGACCAGGCCAACGGCCTGTTCTCGCTGAACACGAACAACGGGACGCTCACCGTCTCGCTGCCGTACAACGTGAGCCGCGCCGACCAGCAGCGCTTCCAGAGCCTGCGCACGGGCGACAACGTGCGCCTCTACGGCGTCTACCTGAACAACACGCGCGTGGAGCTGCGCCAGTTCTACTGATCGGCCGTCCGGCGGGTGGCAGACACGACGGGCCGCGTGGAGATTGTCCACGCGGCCCGTCCCTCGTTCGGGCCGTCGAGCGCCGCGCCCTCCGCCATGCCGCACTTCCTCCCGATCGACCTCGCCATCGCGTTCGCCGCGATCGTGGTGGCCGTGACCGCCCTCGGGCGGCGGCTGCCGGTGCCGCCGCCCATCCTGCAGGTCGCCGCCGGGTTCCTCGTGGGGCTCGTGCCGGGGATGACGATCCCGCGGCTGGACCCGGACATCGTCTTCTTCGTCTTCCTGCCGCCGGTGCTGTGGGCGGCGGCGTTCTTCACGTCGCTGCGCGACTTCAACGCCAACCGGCGCCCCATCGGGCTGCTCGCCATCGGGCTGGTGCTGGCGACGAGCGTCGCGGTCGCGGTGGCGGCGCGCGCGCTCTTCCCCGGGATGTCGTGGGCGGTGGCGATCGCGCTCGGCGCCATCGTGTCGCCGCCGGACGCCGTCGCCGCCGCGGCCATCGTGTCGCGGCTGCCGGTGCCGCGCCGCGTGATCGTCATCCTCGAGGGGGAGAGCCTCGTCAACGACGCCTCCGCGCTGATCCTCTACCGCAGTGCCGTCGCGGCGGCGGTCACGGGCGTGTTCAGCTGGGGCGAGTCGATCGTCCGCTTCTTCGTCGACGCGGGCGTGGGCGTCGCGATCGGGATCCTGATCGCGTGGCTCGTGCTGCGCGCGATCCGCTGGTCGCGCGACATGATGGCCGAGACGCTGCTGACGCTCGCGGCGCCGTACGTCGCCTGGGTGGCGGCGGAGGCGCTGCACGTGTCGGCGGTGCTGGCGTGCGTCGCGGGCGGGCTGTTCCTCCGCCAGCACTTCTCCGGCGCCGTCGCCCCGATCTCGCGCCTGCAGAACCGGTCGGTGTGGGACCTGGCGATCTTCGTCCTCAACGCGGCGATCTTCCTCCTGCTCGGCGTGCAGTTCCGCGCGCTCCTGGCCGACGTGCCGGCGGGGACGCTCGGCGCGGTGGTGCGGGCGGGCGTCGTGATCGGCGTGGTCGCGATCGTCGTGCGCCTGCTGTGGGTGCCGATCGCCACGTACGCGCCGCGGCTGCTGAGCCGCCGGATCCGCCGCGACGATCCGGCGCCCGCGTGGCGTCCCGTGTTCCTCGTGTCGTGGACGAGCATGCGCGGGATCGTGTCGCTGGCGACGGCGCTCGCGCTGCCGCTGGTGCTGGCCGACGGGACGCCGTTCCCCTATCGCCGCGAGATCCTGCTCGTGACGATGTGCGTGATCGTGCTGACGCTGGTGGTGCAGGGGCTGACGCTGGCGCCGCTGATCCGCGCGTTCGCGTTCGTGCCCGAGAAGACGCACCACGCGGAGGCGCGCGTCGCGCGGCTGGAGGCGGCGCGTCGCGGCGCGGAGACGCTGGAGGACCTGTCGCGCGAGCCGTGGGTGGACGGGCGCGACGTCGAGTGGCTGCGCAACGAGCTGCGCGACCGCCTGCGGCTGCTGGAGCACCACGCGGGCGAGCCCGAGGGCCGGCGCCGCCTGCGGACCGAGATGATGCGCGCCGAGCGGCGCATGCTCGTGCGGCTGCGCAACGAGGGGGCGATCTCGGACGAGGTGCTGCGCGAGCTGGAGCAGGAGCTGGACTTCGAGGCCGTGCGCGTGGGGGCGGGGGACGACCGCTGACCCGAGATCGGTGCGCCGGACCCGAACGGCGCACTGCATTTGCAAGGAAGCGATCTGATAACTGCCGGTAAGTGCGGATGGCTCCCGTGGAGGGCGAGATCCCTCGCCCCCACGCGGAGCCATCTGCCGTTATCCGCCGTTCTCGGATTGCTTCCTTGCAAACGCCGTTGTCTTTCGCCGTTCGGGTCCGGCGCGTGGACCCAGGGTCAGCCGCCCGTGTACGCCCGCGGTCCCGGCGGCACCAGCTCGCGCGGCGCGGGCGTGCTCGTGCTGCCCGGGTCCAGCCGCTCCAGGCGGTCGAGCCGCTCGACGTCGATCGCCAGCACGCCGTCGGCGGCGCTGGCGAAGATGCTCGCGAACTTCGCGTCCCAGCGGATCTCGTCCCACCAGTACGACGCGCGCGCCGTGACCCGCGTCGAGAACGTCTCCTCGTGCGCGCTGACGAGGATCAGCAGCTCCGCCTGCGCCTCGCGCAGGCTGTCCGGCGTCATGCCGTGCAGCGGGCTCTCGGCGGTGATCGGGTGCACCACCGTCCAGTGCAGCGTGAACAGGTCCACCGACGTGCGCTCCAGCTCCAGCGGGTAGAACTCGCGCTCGCGCCGCCCGTCCACGTCCTCGTACAGCGTGATGCTGACGCGCACCTGCACGTCGCTCAGCTCCGCCGGCTGGACGTTCACCATGCGGAACATCAGCCCGCGGCCGCCCTCGTAGGGCGCGACCACCGCGGACTCGCTGAAGCGCAGGCGCATGCGGGGCCGCGTCAGCCGCGCGATCAGCAGCCCCGCGGTCGACACGAGCACGAACGGCCCGATGAACGACTCGAGGATCACGAGCCAGTGCGTCGTCGCGCCGACGGCGAACACCGGGCCCGTGCCCGTGGTCGTGAACACGCCGACGCTGAAGCTGAACGCGCGCAGGAACGGGTCCGACAGCCCGAGCCGCTCGCCGCCCTGCAGCGCGCCCGGCCCGAGCGCGAGGTACGCCAGCGTGAAGAAGCCGTTGAGCAGCAGCAGCGCGCCCAGCGCCCACGCCACGAAGACGGGCAGCGGCTCGGCCAGCGCGCGCAGGTAGAAGCGCTCCACCCGCTGCGCGCCGAGGCCGTACTTGCGGCTGGTGGGGAGGCCGTCGTGCGCGAGGAAGCGGCCGCGCACCTGCTGCGCGACCACGCGCCCGAAGCCGAGGTCGCGGTACTCCTGGGCGGGCGCCGGCGGCGCGGGCGTGTCGTCGTCGAGGGAGGGCTGGGTCACGCTGGCATGATCCACGGGACGCGGGGCGCCCGCAAGGCGCTCGGCGCGCGCCGCGGCACGGCCCTCGCTCCTCGGCAGGGGCCGGCAGGCCGCCCGTCCGTCCCGCCTGCCCTCACCCGTCGTCCCCGCATGACCGCCCCGCACACCGGCGCGCCGTCCGCTCCTGGCGGCACGCCGCCATCCGCCGCGCCCGACGCGGCCTTCGCGCCCGCGTCGCTGGGCGACGCCGGCTACCGCGCGCTGTTCGACGCGATGGACCAGGGCTTCTGCGTCGTCGAGGTGCTGTTCGACGGCGACCGGCCGGTGGACTACCGCTTCGTCGACGCCAACGCGGCGTTCGAGCAGCAGACGGGGCTCGTGGGCGCGCTGGGGCGCACGGCGCGCGCGCTGGTCCCCGACCTCGAGCCGGAGTGGGTGGAGCGCTACGGCCGCGTCGCCGTCACGGGCGAGGCGCGGCGCTTCCAGAGCGGCTCCGACGCGATGGGGCGCTGGTTCGACGTCTTCGCGTTCCGCGTGGGCGAGCCGGCGGCGCGCCGCGTCGCGATCCTCTTCACCGACGTCAGCGCGATGCGGCAGGCGGAGGCCGAGCGCACGCGGCTGGTCGCGGCGCTGAGCGCGGAGCGCGAGCGGCTGCGCGCGATCATCCTGCACATGCCCGCCCCGGTCGCGCTGCTGCTGGGCCCCGAGCACCGGCACGCGCTCGTGAACGCCGCGTTCCGCCGCATCAGTGGCGGCGGGCGCGACGTCACCGGGCTGACGGTGCGCGAGGCCTTCCCGGAGCTGGAGGGGCAGGGCGTCGTCGAGCGCTTCGACCGCGTGTTCGCCACCGGCGAGCCGTGGGTCGGCCCGGAGACGCACCTCCGCTACGACCGCGACGGCACCGGCGCGCGCGACACCTGGTTCGACGTGCGCTTCGAGCCGGTGCGCGACGCGTCGGGCGCGGTGATCGGCATCCTCAACTTCGCGGTGGACGTGACCGAGCAGCGGCTCGCGCGGCGCGAGGCGGAGCGGCTGCTGGCCGAGAGCGAGCGCGCGCGCCTGGACGAGGCATCGGCGCGCCAGCACGCCGACGCGGTGCTGCACAGCATCGCCGACGCGTTCTACCTGCTGGACCGCGAGTGGCGCTTCACCTACGTCAACGACGCCGCCGAGCCGCTGCTGCAGACGACGCGCGCGGCGCTGCTGGGGCGCACGCTGTGGGAGATGTTCCCCGGCGTCGTGGGCTCGCCGTTCGAGGGGCCGTACCGCGAGGCGATGGCGACCGGCCGCCCGACCTCCGCCGAAGCCTACTTCCCGCCGCTCGGCACCTGGTTCGACGTGCGGACGTACGCGTGGGCGGGCGGGCTGATGGTGCACTTCCGCGACATCGGCGAGCGCAAGGCGGCGGAGGCGGAGCGCGAGCGCCTGCTGCAGCAGGTGGGGATCGAGCGCGCGCGCCTCGAGGAGGTGTTCCGCCGCGCGCCGAGCTTCGCCGTCGTGTACCGCGGCCCGGCGCACGTCTACGAGTTCGCCAACGAGGCGTACTACGCGCTCGTCGGGCGCCGCGCGGTGCTCGGCCGGCCGCTCGACGAGGCGATCCCCGAGGCGCGCGAGCAGGGGTTCTCCGCGCTGCTGGACCGCGTGCTGGAGACCGGGGAGCCGTGGGTGGGGCACGAGTCGCCGGTGTGGCTGGAGCGCACGCCGGGCGCGCCGCGCGAGCTCCGGTACGTCGACATGGTCTTCCAGCCGCTGGCCGAGGCGGACGGCGCGCGCTCCGGCGTGCTCGCCCACGGCGTCGACGTCACCGCGCAGGTGCTCGCGCGCCGCGACGTGGAGCGGCTGCTGACCGAGAGCGAGCGCGCGCGCGCCGAGGCGGAGGCGGCGCGCCGCGAGGCGGAGGCGGCGAACCGCGCGAAGGCGGACTTCCTCGCCACGATGTCGCACGAGCTGCGCACGCCGCTGAACGCGATCGGCGGCTACGCGGAGCTGATGGAGATGGGGATCCGCGGCCCGGTGACGCCGCAGCAGGTCGAGGACCTGCGCCGCATCCAGGCGAGCCAGCTGCACCTGCTGGGGCTCGTGAACGAGGTGCTGAACTACGCGCGCATCGAGACGGGCACCGTGCGCTACCAGCTGGCGGACGTGTCGCTGGCGGCGGTGGTCGCGTCGGTGGAGCCGCTGGTCGCGCCGCAGCTGGCGGCGAAGGGGCTGGGGTTCGCGGTGTCGCTCTGCGGTCCGGCGCCGGTGGCGCGCGCCGATCGCGAGAAGGTGCGGCAGGTGCTGCTCAACCTGCTGTCGAACGCGGTCAAGTTCACCGACGCGCCGGGGCGCGTGGAGGTCGCGTGCGAGGCCGCCGGCGACCGCGTGCTGGTGCACGTGCGCGACACGGGGATCGGCATCGCGCGCGAGGAGCTGGAGCGCGTGTTCGAGCCGTTCGTGCAGGTGAACGCGAGCCTCACGCGCACGGCGGAGGGCACGGGGCTGGGCCTCGCGATCAGCCGCGATCTGGCGCGCGGCATGGGCGGCGACCTGACGGCGCGGAGCGCGCCGGGCGCGGGGAGCACGTTCACGCTGGCGCTGCCCCGCGCCTGATCCACGTCGTCGCGCCGGACCCGAACGGCATTGGACAGGATTATCAGGATTGCCAGGATTTACAGGATCGCGCTCCTCGTGGCGCGACGGCGCGTCGGGCTACGCGGAATTTCGCATCCTGTGAATCCTGCAAATCCTGATAATCCTGTCTGAAGCAGTGCGCGACGTTCGGGTCCGGCGCGACGCGCGCCCGGTCACGGCTTCGCGGCCGTCTCGCGCGTCAGCGTGAAGTCGTACTCCAGCCCGATCGTGTCGGCGACGCTGAGCACCACCGGGACCTTCGGCGGCGTGATGCCGAAGTCCGTGAAGGTGAAGCGCGTGACCGCCGTGCCGGTGACCGTGCCGCCCGCCTGCTTCGCGGTCACCCGCCAGGTCGTCGGCTTCGTCACGCCGCGCACCGTCAGGTTGCCGACCAGCTCGAAGGTCACCGGGCCGGCCGCGGCGCCGGCGGCCGGCATGCGGGCCGGGAAGCCGCGCACCGCCGTCGGCACCAGCTCGACCGTGGGGAACTGCTCGGTCTCCAGCAGGCGCCGGCGCACGTAGCCGTCGCGGCGGTCGCTGTCGCTCTTGAGGCCGGCCGTCGTGACGACGAAGCGCGACTGGTCGGTGAGGATCGCGCCGCCGTCGTCCACGGTGATCGCGCCGGTGACCTGCGTCGTCTCGCCGATGGCGTCGTTCGGCAGGTCGCGCCCCATCAGCTGCTCGCGCACGCGGTAGCGCGCGGTGTTGCCCGTGGCGGCGACCGTGAAGCGCACCGCCCCCGCCGGCGCGGCGGCCAGCACCGGTGCGTGGGTCGTGGTCGTCGACGTCGTCTGGTGCGCCGGGCGCGCGTCCGCGGTCGGCGTGCAGCCGGCCAGCGTCGCCGCGGCCAGGACGGCCGCGGCGCTCGTGTATCGCGTGGTCATCGGGTCCTCGTCCGTGGGAGATGGGCGCGGTGGGGCGGCGCCCGCTGCACGTCAACGCTGCAGCGGCGCCCGACGTTGGGCACGCCGCC
The DNA here is from genome assembly GCA_966128675.1 of uncultured bacterium. GTDB lineage: Bacteria > Gemmatimonadota > Gemmatimonadetes > Gemmatimonadales > Gemmatimonadaceae > Roseisolibacter. Next base: position 12,751 of record CBHYLO010000037.1, read on the forward strand.
GCGTCACGAACGTCTCCCCGGCGTTCCGAACGGCATCGGCGGCGGTGCGAGGCCTCGCCGCGCCGCCGCGCGCCCGCCGCTGACCGCCCGGACAGCGAGGGGCGAAAGAGGCCCGAAAGTGCGCCCGGACACGCCCGCCGCGCGCGCTAGACTGGAGGCATGCGGTCGTGCGCCCGTGTGGCGCGCGCCCCCGCGACGGGCCCCGCTTCCCGTCGCCCGATCGTCGCGCCCGGCCGTCCCGTGCCCGGGCCCGCCTCGTCACGCCGCCACCCAGGAGATCGATGACGCGAGGAAAGCAGCTGCAGCACGCGCTCATGGCGGTCACGGCCGCGCTCCTGGTCGGGGCGCACGTCGTGCCGGGGCACGCCGAGCCGGGGCCCGTGCTGGCCGCGACGACGGCGCTCGTGCGCGGCGACAGCGCCGTGCCCAGCGTGCTGGCCGCCGTGCGCGCCGCCCGCACGCGCGACGCGGCGACCGAGGCCGCCCTGGCCGCGCTCGCCACCGAGGTGCGCGAGACGAGCCACCCGCGCGCGCTCGAGGACGCCTTCCGCGGCTACTTCGCGTACCGCGCCGCGCACCCCGAGGCGGCGGAGAACCCGTACCTCTACTTCGTCGACTACGGGCTGCCGAGCTCGACGCCGCGCGGCTACGTGTTCGACATGCAGCGGCTGGCGGTCGTCGACGGCCCCTTCACCGTCGCCCACGGGCGCGGCTCGGCCGCCACGGCCGACGGGGTGCCGCAGCGCTTCTCGAACCGCACCGGCAGCGCGGCGACGTCGCTGGGGCTGTTCGTCGCCCAGGAGCTGTACGCGTTCCGCGGCAAGTCGGCGGGGCAGGCGTACCGCTCCGTGGGGCTGCGGCTGAAGGGCGTCTCGGGGGACTGGAACGACAACGCGCGGGCGCGCGGCGTGGTGGCGCACGGCGCGCCGTACGTGACCGCGTCCAAGGCGGGCCGCAGCGAGGGGTGCCCGGCGGTCGAGCCCGGCCGCGCGGAGCGGCTGCTCCCCAAGCTCGCCAACGGCGGGATGGTCTTCCTCTTCGCGCCCGACGCCGACTGGATGGCGCGCGACCCCTGGCTGACGGCGAGCGCGGGCTGACGCGCGAGCGCGCGTGCGCGCGCGGGATGTGAACGGTCGCGCAAACAGGCGCGTAAACACTTGACGCCATCGCGGGGCGGCCGTATCGTCGCGCGCCCCGCCCCTGCCGCTGGTGGACGACACCGCCCGGTGCCCGTCGCGCTCGCCGCTCCCCGTCCTCGCCGGAGTCCCCCCCGCATGAAGCTCCGCCACGCCGTCGCGTCCACCCTCGGCGCGCTCGCCCACGGCGCCTGCGCCGATGCCCCCACCGCCAGCGCGCCGACCGCCACGCCGCGGCGGCAGGCCGCCGCCGCGCCCGCCACGCCGCGGCACCTGGTCCGACTCACCGGCAGCGCGCCGGAGCTCGAGCGCCAGGTCGCCGCGCTGGGCGGCTCGGTCGCGTTCAAGCACGCGGGCGCGCGGATCGCCCTCGTCGACGGGCTGACCGACGCGGCGGCCGCGACGCTGGCGACCCGCACCGGCGTGGCCGAGGTGCGGCCCGACGTCGTGCTGACGATCGTGCGGCCCCTGCGCGAGGCGCCCGTCGTGGCGCTGGACGCGGCCGCCACGCCCGACGTGAGCATCGCGAGCCAGGCCAACCCGGCGACCGCGCTCCGCTATTCCTGGCAGTGGAACATGCGCGCGATCGGCGCGCAGAAGGCCTGGGCCGCCGGCAAGCTCGGCTCCCCCGACGTGACGGTGGCGATCCTCGACACCGGCCTCGACTACAACTCGCTCGACCTGAACGGGTTGGTCGACCTGTCGCGCTCGACCTCGTTCGTGCCGTCGGACGACGCGATCCGCGCCGCGAGCTTCCCCGCGCGGCACGTCGTCGACGACTTCAACGGCCACGGCACCAACGTCGCCACGCAGGTGTCGAGCATCGGCTTCGCGCACGCCGGCGTGACCTCGAAGACTCGGCTGATGGGCGTGAAGGTCATCGGCGTCTCGGGCTCGGCGCCGTTCGGCGGCATCCTGCAGGGCGTGCTGTGGGCCGCCGACCACGGCGCCGACGTGATCAACATGAGCCTCGGCTCCGACCTCGCGAAGACCGGCGGCGCGGGGCAGCTCATCGGCCTGCTGAACCAGGTGTTCGCGTACGCCAACCGCGCCGGCGCCGTCGTCGTCGTCGCCGCGGGCAACGACGCGATCGACCTCGACCGCAACGTCGTGCCCGACGCGGACGGCAATCCCGTCGCCGTGCCGAGCCTGTACTCGGGCTTCTGCGACGCGTCGCTCGTGATCTGCGTGTCGGCGACCGGCCCGGAGACGTTCACGGGCTCGCCGGACGTCCCCGCGTACTACACGAACTTCGGCCGGTCGGCGGTGACGGTGGCGGCGCCGGGCGGCAACGCCGTCGCGACGCCCTCGGCCTGGCCGTGGGGCATGGGCGGCGTCTCGTGGGTGTGGTCGATGTGCCCGAAGAACTACCTCCCGAACCCGGCGACGCCGGCCGTGCGCCCCTGCGCGGCCGGCGGCTCGGTGACGGCGAGCGTGGGCACCAGCCAGGCGAGCCCGCACGTGGCCGGGCTGGCCGCGCTGCTGGTGGCCGAGAAGGGCCGCGGGAACCCGGCGCTGATCCGGAGCCTGATCCAGAACAGCGCCGACGATCTCGGGCAGCCCGGCATCGACCCCTCCTACGGGAAGGGGCGCATCAACGTGGCGCGCGCGCTCGGGCTCTGATCGACGGGCCGCACGCGCGACGCCGCGCACACGAGGGGCCCCGTCCGGACGCGCCGGTCGGGGCCCCTCGTCCGGCGCTGCCCCGGCAGCCCCGCGCGACCGGGGGGGGGGGGCGGGCGCCGCCCGCGGGCGCCTGGTGCCGGAGCGCGGG
>CBHYLO010000038.1:0-15618 GCA_966128675.1 uncultured bacterium
GGCGCGGGCCGCAGGTACGCCCCGCCCCGCCCGCCCGCCGCGCGCGCCGCCGCGCCGGCGGCCGCCGCGCCCGCGGCCAGCGCCGCGCCGAGGTAGCGCAGCTGCTCGATGGTCGCGTCGTTGTCGATGGTGGGCACGTACGACCAGCCGTCGCCCTCGGTGCCGAACGCGGTGCCCGGCGCGCGCGGCGCGCGCACGTCCAGCCGCTTGCTCCAGCCGCCGCTCGGCGTCTGCCACGTGAGGAGCGCGCGCGTCAGCGCGCGCCCCGAGTCGCTCGCCAGCCACGCCGCGGTCATCGACGGCTGCGTGCGGAAGCCCGCGTGCTTGGGGGCGGGCGCCATGCGGTCGCGCCCCGCCGCCGCCAGCTCGCGCCGCATCGCCTCGCGATCGAGGCGGCGCAGCGAGTCCGACGTCGCGACGTAGGCCTGCCACGCGCGGCGCTGCGCGTCCGGCAATCCTGCGAGACGGGCGGGCGCGAGCAGCTCGCCCGTCGCCGGCTTCTGCGCGCCGGCGCGCGGCGCGGCGCAGGCGGCGGCCGCCAGCCCGAGCGCGACCGTCGCGACCCGCGCGTGCCTCATCCGCGCGCCACCGCGCCGTCGATCGGCGCCGGCTCCAGGCGCGGCACGATGACGTGGATCACGAACAGGCCCACGACGTACGCCAGCCCGCACACCACGAACACCGGGCCGTAGTCGCCGGCGTGCGTCTGCAGGTAGGCGCCGGTCGCGCGCTGGAACGCGAAGCCGCCCAGCGCGCCCGCGCAGCCGCCGATGCCGACGATCGACGCCACCGCGCGGCGCGGGAACAGGTCGGTCGTGAGCGTGAACAGGTTGGCCGACCACCACTGGTGCGCGGCCGCGGCCACCGACACGATCGCGACGGCGAGCCACATGCTGTCGACGCGCGGCGCCAGCATCGTCGGCACGATGGCCGCCGCGGCGATGCCCATCGTCGTCTTGCGCGCGCGGTTCGCGGACCAGCCGCGCTTCAGGAACGCGCCCGACACCCAGCCGCCCGCCACCGAGCCGACGTCGGCGAACAGGTAGATCGCGATCAGCGGCGCCGCCAGCCCGGCCAGCTTGATGCCGAACTGCGCGTCCAGGAACTTGGGCAGCCAGAACAGATAGAACCACCACACCGGGTCGGTGAGCAGCTTCCCGAGCGCGAACGCCCACGTCTGCTTGTAGCCCAGCAGCGTGCTCCACGGGATCGGCGTCGTGGGCTCCACGGCGTCGCTGCGGATGTACGCCAGTTCGCCCGCCGACAGCTTCGGATGCTCCTCGGGCTTGCGGTAGATCGCCAGCCAGAGCGCGAGCCACACGAAGCCGAACGCGCCGGTGACGATGAACGCCCAGCGCCAGCCCCAGGTGAGCGCGATCCACGGCACGATGAGCGGCGTGATGATCGCGCCGACGTTCGAGCCGGCGTTGAAGATCCCCGTCGCGAACGCGCGCTCCTTCTTCGGGAACCACTCGGCCACCGTCTTGATGGCGCCGGGGAAGTTGCCCGACTCGCCGAGGCCGAGCGCGAAGCGCGCGAGGCTGAAGCCGGTCGCCGTGCGCGCCAGCGCGTGCGCCATCGCCGCCGCGCTCCAGATCACGATCGCCACCGAGAAGCCCTTCCGCGTCCCGATGCGGTCCATCAGCCGCCCGATCGTCAGGAAGCCGAGCGCGTACGCGAAGGTGAACCACGACACGATCGCGCCGTACTCCGCCTCGTTCCAGCCGATCTCGGTCTGCAGCGTCGGCGCCAGGATGCCGAGCACCTGGCGATCGATGTAGTTGATGGTCGTCGCCAGGAAGAGCAGCGCGCAGATCGTCCAGCGGTAGCGGCCCACCGCGGCCACCGCGCCGCCCGGCGTCGGGTCCGTGGACGGCATGCGCGACGTGTCGCTCGGCGTGCGCGGCGAGAGCTTCGGCGCCAGCCCGTCGGCGGGCGGCTGCTGGGTGGCCATGGGGCGCCTACCGGTGGGAGGAGAGGAGCCGCTCGACCTCGTCCGCCGTCACGCGGTTGAAGTCTCCGGGGATCGTGAGCTTGAGCGCGCTCGCCGCCGTGGCGAAGCGCACCGCGTGGGCCGGCGACCGGCCCTCGAGCAGCGCGTGCAGCAGGCCGGCGACGAAGCTGTCGCCGCCGCCCACGCGGTCCACCACCTGCACCTGGTGCCGCCCGCCCTCGTGCATCGCGCCGTCGGCGGCCTCCCACAGGAACGCCTGCCATCCGTGCTCGCTCGCCGAGAGCGTCTCGCGCTGCGTGATCGCGACCCGCGTGCACCCGAACAGCTCGTGCACCTTCTCCGCGGTCGCCCGCAGCGCCTCGGGCGGCTCGGGGATCGTGCCCGCGGTCGTGATGCCGAGCATCGTCTCGATCGCGCCGGGGTTCGCGATCAGCAGCTGCGCGCGCTTCGCGATCGGCTGCAGGATCGGCTTGGGGTCGCGGCCCACCCACAGCGCGGGGCGGAAGTTGAGGTCGAGGCTCACCGGCACCGACGCCGCGCGCGCCGCGTTCAGCGCCGCGTGCACGGAGCGCAGCGGCCCCTCGCCCAGCGCGGGCGTGATGCCCGAGACGTGGAACCACTCGGCGCCGCGCAGCACGGCGTCCCAGTGCACGTGCTCCGGCTCGATCTCCGAGAACGACGAGCCCGCGCGGTCGTACACCACGCGCAGCGGCCGCACGTCGGCGCCGCCCTCCACGAAGTAGAGGCCCAGCCGCGCGCCGCCGCGCGCGCTGGCGCGCACGCCCACGCCCTCGGCCCGCAGCGCGGCCAGCGCCGCGTCGCCCAGCGCGTTCGCCGGGACGCGCGTCACGTGCTCCACGCGCGCGCCGAAGTGCGCCAGGCTGGCCGCGGTGTTCGCCTCGCTGCCGCCGAAGTACGTGCGCAGCGTCGGCGACTGGAACAGCCGCTCGTGCCCGGGCGGCGAGAGGCGCATCAGCACCTCGCCGAAGGTGACGACGCGCTTCATGCGCCCGCTCCCGTGAGTGCGCCGCGCACGGCGGCGACGTTCTCGCTCGTCTGCCGCGCCCGCGCGGTGATGCCGGACATGTCACCGGCGGCGACCAGCTTCGCGTCCACCAGCGCGGAGCCGAGGCCCGCCGCGACCGCGCCGGCGCGCAGCCAGTCGCCGACGTTCGCCGGCGTCACGCCGCCGGTCGGCATAAGCCGCAGGAACGGCATCGGCGCCAGCACGCCCTTCAGGTACGCCGGCCCGAGCGTGTCCGCCGGGAAGACCTTCACCACGTCGGCGCCCGCCTCGTGCGCGGTGAGGATCTCGGTCGGCGTGTACGCGCCCGGCATCGCGGGCACGCCCTGCCGGTGCGACTCCGCCACGACCTCGGGGCGGAAGACGGGGCTCACGACGTACGTCGCGCCGGCCTCGATCGCGCGGCGCGCGGTGTCGGCGTCGAGCACCGAGCCCGCGCCCACCAGCAGCGCGTCGCCGCCGGCCTTCCGCAGCGCCGCGATGAGGTCGAGCGCGCCGGGCGTGGTGAGCGTCAGCTCGATGGCCGTCACGCCGCCCGCGGCCAGCGCGTCCACCACCGCCAGCGCGCGCTCGGCGTCGGGGAGGCGCACCACGGCCACCGCGCCGCGCGCCAGCAGGTCGTCCACGATGCGCCGACGGGCGTCGGCGTGGGGGGCAGGATGCATCACGTCGTCGGGAGGGAGGCGGCGAGATGGGCCTCGAGCGTGCGCTCGACGCCGTCGGAGAGGAGGCGGGCCAGCGCGTCGCGCACCGCGTCGCGCAGCCCGGGGACCTGCGTCAGGTCGGTACCCCACAGCGTCGCGTCCGACAGCGCGGCATCGGCGACGGCGTCGGGCGCGTGCGTCGCCCACAGCGCGCGCAGGCGCTCGCCCTGCTCGTCGGCGGGCACCGCGAGGCCGGCCGTGCAGCGCCGCTCCTGCAGGTCGCCGCGCGCGAACAACAGGAACGCCGCGAGGCCGAGCGACAGCAGCGCGGGCGCGCGCCCGGTGCGCGCGACGGAGCGCGCGATGGTGGGCACCACCCGCACGCGCATCTTCATCGTCGCCTGCAGCGTGATGTCGAACAGCGCGTGACGGATGTACGGGTTGGCGAAGCGGTCCAGCACCGCGAGCGCGAACGCGTCGGCCTCGCGGTCCTGCAGCGTGGGCGCGATCTCGTCGAGCATCACGCGGCGCACGAACGGGCCCACCAGCTCGTGCGTCATCGCGTCGCGCACCGTCTCGCAGCCGGCCAGCAGCGCCAGCGACACGGTGATGGTGTGCGCGCCGTTCAGCAGCCGCACCTTCCGCTCGCGATAGGGGCGCACGTCCGCGGTCACCACCACGCCGGGATCGGCGTCCGCGAAGCCCAGGCGCGCCCGCAGCGCGTCGTCGCCCTCGATCACGAACAGGCGATACAGCTCGCACGCCGTCAGCAGCTCGTCGCGGTAGCCGAGCGAGGCGCGCAGCGCGGCCGCGTCCTCGTCCGACGGCGCGCCGGGGACGATGCGGTCCACCAGCGTGTTGCAGAACGGCACGGCGCGCTCGATCCAGCCGCGGAAGTCGGCGCCGAGCTCCCAGCGGTCGGCCAGCGCGAGCACGATCTCGCGCAGCCGGTCGCCGTTGTCCTCGATCAGCTCGCACGGCACCACGACCACGCCCCGCTCGGCCGCGAAGTCGAACGCCCGCGCGCGCTCGTACAGGAAGCGCGTCAGCTTGCCGGGGAAGGAGCGCGGCGGCGCCAGGTCGAAGCGGTCGCCCTCGTCGAGCGCGATCCCGACCTCGGTCGTGTTGGAGAACACGACGCGCAGCTGCGGCGCGCGCGCGACCTTCAGCACCGCGTCCCACTCGGTGGCGGCGGAGAGCGCGCGGCTCACGGATCCGACCACGCGGACCTCCTCGCGCGCGGCGCCCTGCGACAGCCCGCGCGCGACCAGCGTGTAGAGCCCGTCCTGGTCGGTGAAGGCGCGGTCGCGGCCACTGCCCGTCGAGCCCACGGCGACGATGCGGCCGTTGAACGCCCCGCGCCGGTTGGCGGCGTCGACGAAGTGGTCGACGAAGCCGCGCAGGAACGCGCCCGTCCCGAACTGCACCGCGGTCTCGGGGAGCGTCAGCGTGCCCGCGGGCGGCAGGTCCACGGCCGGGAGGCCGGAGAGCGCCAGCGCGCGCGTCAGCGTGGGCAACGGAGTCGCCGACATCAGAGCGTCACCCCTTCCTTCCAGATCGCGATCTCGCGGTAGCCGTGGCGCTCGTTGTTCGCGAGCCGGCGCCCCGACGCGACGTCGATGACGGTGGCCAGCAGCTCGTCGCACAGCTGGTCGAGCGTCGCGCTGCCGTCCAGCACGCGGCCGGCGTCGAAGTCGATCCAGTGCGGCTTGCGGCGCGCGATGTCCGAGTTGGAGCTCACCTTCACCGTGGGCACGGGGAAGCCGAGCGGCGTGCCGCGGCCCGTGGTGAACAGCAGCACGGTCGCTCCGCTGGCGGTCATCGCCGTCGACGAGACGCCGTCGTTGCCCGGCGCCTCCAGCAACGTAAGCCCCGCGCGCCGCACGGGCGCCCCGTAGCGGCGCACGTCGGTCACCGTCGCGCGCCCGCCCTTCTGGATCGCGCCGAGCGACTTCTCCTCCAGCGTCGTGAGCCCGCCCGCCTTGTTGCCGGGCGACGGGTTCTCGTACACGGGCTGGCCGTGGCGGAGGAAGTACTCCTTGAAGTCGTTGACCATCGCCACCAGCGCGTCGAACGTCTCGCGGTCCGCCGCGCGGTCCATCAGCACCTGCTCGGCCCCGAACATCTCCGGGACCTCGGTGAGGATGACGCGGCCGCCCATCGCGGTGAGCCGGTCGGCCAGACGGCCGAGCAGCGGGTTGGCGCTGATGCCGCTGAAGCCGTCCGAGCCGCCGCACTTGTGGCCCAGCACGAGGTCCGACACGGGGCAGGGCTCGCGGCGGTCGGACGCCATGCGCGCGACCAGCTCGCCCACCGCCTCGACGCCCGCCTCCACCTCGTCGACGACGTCCTGCGTGTTGAAGAAGCGCAGCCGCGAACGATCGATCCCTCCCTCCGGTCGGGACAGGCTTTGCTCAGCAGCCGCGAGTAGCTGGTCCATCTGGTTGTTCTCGCAGCCGAGGCCGAGCACCAGCACGCCGCCCGCGTTCGGGTGGCGCAGCAGGCCCGCGAGCACCGCCTGCGTGTTGCGCAGGTCGTCGCCGAGCTGGCTGCAGCCGTACGGATGCGCGAAGGCGTGCACGCCGTCCAGCGACGGCGCGCCCGCGTAGCGCGCCGCCGCCTCGCGCGCGATCCGCTCGGCCGCCGTGTTCACGCAGCCGACCGTGTTGACGATCCAGACCTCGTTGCGCGTGCCCACGCGCCCGTCGCCGCGGCGGTAGCCGTCGAAGGTGAGCGTCGAGTCGATCCTCTCGACGCTCGCCGCTCGACGCTCGACGCTCTCGTCGTAGCGGTATTCGAGCGTGCCTTCCAGCCGCGTCTTCAGGTTGTGCGAGTGCAGCCACGTGCCCGGCGCGACGTCCGCGGTCACGGCGCCGATGGGCATGCCGTACTTGTGCACCGTGTCTCCGGCGGCCAGCGCGCGCAGCGCGACCTTGTGGCCCGCCGGCACGTCCTCGTGCAGCGTGACGCGCACGCCCTCCACCTCGACCGCGCTGCCGGCGGGCAGGGCGCGGATCAGCACCGCGACGTCGTCGTCCGGATGCACGCGCACGGCGGCCGGGCCCGTGGCGGGCGGCGCGGCCGGCGCGGTGGCGCGGTCGGCGGTGCGGAGCCCGACCAGCTCCGCGGGCGTGTCGGCGCTCATGCGTCGGCGTCCAGCTTGTAGGTGCGGCGCACCAGGTCGTAGGCCAGGGCGCGCGCCATCGGCCGCGCGTCCTCGAGGTCGATGACGTGCCGCGCGACCAGCCCCGCGAGCCAGTTCGCGTCCACGCGGCGCGACAGGTCGTGCCGCGCGGGGATCGAGCAGAAGGCGCGCGTGTCGTCGTTGAAGCCGGCCGTGTTGTAGATGCCGGCCGTCTCGGTCACGCGCTCGCGGTAGCGCGTCATCCCCTCCAGCGAGTCGTGGAACCACCACGCGGGGCCGAGTCGCAGCGCGGGGTAGTGGCCCGCGAGCGGCGCGAGCTCGCGCGCGTACGTCGACTCGTCGAGCGTGAACAGCACCATCGTCAGCCGCGGGTCGTTGCCGTACGTCTCCAGCAGCGCCTGCAGGTTGCGCGTGTACTCGGTGGCGACGGGGATGTCGGCGCCCTTGTCGGCGCCGAAGCGCGACGCCACGACGCCGTTGTGATCGCGGTACGCGCCGGGATGCAGCTGCATCACCAGCCCGTCCTCGGTGCTCAGGCGCGCCATCTCCATCAGCATGTGCGCCTCGTAGCGGCGCTGGTCGGCGGGCGTCGCCTCGCCGGCGCGCGCGCGCTGGAAGAGCGCGTCCGCCTCCTCGGGGCGCAGCGCGGCCGTGTACGGCTCGACGACCGCGTGGTCGGTGGCCGTCGCGCCCATCGCCTGGAAGAACGCGCGGCGCTTCGCGAGCGCGTCGACGAACGCGGCCTGGTCGCCGATCGGCGCGCCGTGCACGCGCTCGAGCGCCCCGAGCGCGTCGCGCCACGCGGGCGCCGCGATGCGGAGCACCGCGTCGGGGCGGAAGGTCGGGATCACGCGTCCCTTCCAGCCCGAGTCGCGGATCGCGCGATGGTGGTCGAGCGTGTCGCTGGCCGCGTCGGTCGTGGCCAGCAGCTCGATGTTGAACCGCTCGAACAGCGCCCGCGGGCGGTACTCGGGGCTCTGCAGCCGCTCGGCGATCTCGTCGTAGATCGCCTGCGCGGTGTCGCCCGCGAGCTTCGTGCGGATGCCGAACACCTCGTGCAGCTCGTGGTCGAGCCAGGCGCGGGTGGGCGTGCCGCGGAACAGGTGCCAGTGCTCCGCGAAGCGCTGCCAGATGCGGCGCGGGTCGCCCTCCACCGGCGTGCCGTCGCGCGTCGGGATCCCCAGGGCCTCCAGCGGGACGCCCTGCGAGTAGAGCATCCGGAAGATGTAGTGGTCGGGGATCAGCAGGAGCGCGGTCGGCTCCGGGAAGGGCGCGTTCTCCGCCAGCAGCGCGGGCTCGACGTGGCCGTGCGGGCAGACCAGCGGCAGGGCGCGCGTCTCCTCGTACAGGGCGCGGGCGATGCGGCGCTGCGTCGGGTCGGCGGCGAAGAAGCGGTCCTCGTGGAGGACGAGCGGCTCGCCGGCGCGGGGGACGGCAGCGGAGGAAGCACGAACGTCGCGCGCGGGAGCGGACACGGCAGCGGGGCTCGGAGATCGGGGGAGCCGCGCCTGGGGCGGCGCGGCTCCGTCATTTGGACGGCGGCAGAACAAAGTGCCGACGAGGGCCGCCGCTCGTCTACGGCCTCCGGCCGCGCTCCGCTGCGACGCAGGGGGCACGGGCCGCAGCGGCGCCCGTCATATTGTTCTTGCGAAAAACAATATCCGGCGCCAGTGTAGGACCCGGCGGGAGAAAGCGCAATACCGCGCCGCCGGCCCACGCTCCCGTCCGCCCTCCACACCCGCTCACACTCGCCTCCGCCGTGCGGAAGATCAACACCCGGCGCTTCGTCCGCGCCACGCGCTCCACGCCCCGCGAGATCAACCGCCAGATCGTCCTCAACCTGGTGCGCGAGCACCAGCCGATCTCGCGCGCCGACCTCGCGCGGCGCATGGACATCGGGCGCGGCATGGTCACCTCGCTGGTCGACGAGCTGCTGGGCGAGGAGGCGATCTACGAGGGCGCGACGGTCGACGCCCCGCGCGGCCGCAAGCCGAAGATGCTCTACGTCCGCACGCGCGACCGCCTGGTGGTCGCCGTCGACGTGCGCTTCAGCCGCACCTTCCTGATGCTGAGCGACTTCGGCGGGACGCCCATCGCGCTCGAGCAGTTCGACACGCTCACCGACCCCGCCGCGCTGGTGGCCGAGCTGGCGGAGCGGATCCAGCGCGTGCTGGCGACGCACGGCGCGGTGGGCCGCTGCGAGGGCGTGGGCCTCGTGGTGCCCGGCATGGTGGACCACCGCAGCGGCCGCGTGCTCTACGCGCCGCAGCTGGGCTGGCGCGACGTCGCGCTGCGCGACCTGCTGGCCGCCGCGCTCGCCCTCCCCGTGCACGTCGAGAACGCCCCCATCGCCTGCGCGCTCGCCCACATGTGGCTCGGCCAGCGCGGGAGCGAGGCGGTGACCGACTTCGTCTACGTCACCATCGGCGACGGCGTGGGCGCGGGCGTGGTGGTGAACGGCGAGGTCGTGCGCGGCCACGGCAACACGGCGGGCGAGTTCGGGCACGTGCCCATCGACCTCGCGGGGCCGCGCTGCCTGTGCGGCGCGGTCGGCTGCCTGGAGGCGCACACGTCGAACCTCGCCACGCTGTCGCGCTACCTGGGGCAGGAGCTGTCGCAGTCGCAGACGCGGCGGCTGCTGCAGGAGACGGGGCTGACGATCCTCGACGTCATCGCGCGGGCGCGCTCGGGCGACGCGCGCGCCGTCGCGGCGCTGGAGGAGACGGCGCGGCACCTCGGCACCGGGCTGGCCGTCATCATCAACGCGCTCAACCCCGGGCTGATCTACGTCGGCGGCGAGATCACGGCCGCGTGGGAGCAGCTGGCGCCGATCGTCCGCCGCGGGATCGCCGAACGCGCGCTGACGACGGAGGCCGCGGCGACGCCGCTGATCCCCGAGCCGCCGAGCGACCATCCGCGCCTGCGGGGGGCGACGGCGCTGGTGGCGGCGCCGCTGTTCGCCGCGCCGCAGGTGGCCTGACCGGTCGCCCGACTCAGCGCCGGCCGGCGTCCTCCACGGCCACGACGTCCACCAGCGCGGCGACGCGCTGCGGCAGGTGCGCGTGCGGGCGCCCCGCCTCCACCGCGCACAGCCGCGCCAGCCCGCGCACCGTGTCCACGTCCAGCCCCGCCGCCGCGCAGTCGTGGCAGAAGCGGCGCGTCAGCTGCCGCAGCTCCTCGGAGCTGACCGGCTGCAGCAGCGCGAGCTGCGCCGTGTAGCCGCGGAGCGTGTCGACGAGGATCGGCAGGGACATGGCGCGGGCACGGGATGGCGGGGCGCGCATCGTCGCGGCGCCCGCACCATCGTTACGCCGGTCGCGCTCGCTTCGCGGGGCGTGCGGGTGACGGTGGTCACGCCGCACCGCATTTCGCGCCGCGTCCACGCCGCGGCGGCCCCGCGGTCAGGCCGTGTCGCCGCGCGGCAGCGTGAGCGTGAAGGTCGAGCCCACGTGCAGCTCGCTCTCGACCGTCAGGTCGCCGTGCATCCCGCGCGCGAGCTCGCGGCTGATCGCCAGCCCGAGCCCCACGCCCTCCGCGGGGCGCGAGTAGTGGCGGTCCACCTGCACGAACGGCTCGAACACCTGCGCGCACTTGTGCGCCGCGATGCCGCAGCCGGTGTCGCGCACGCGCAGCGCGATCGCGTCGCCGTCCGCCGCGCACTCGACGGCGATCGCGCCGCCGCGGTCGGTGAACTTCACCGCGTTGCTCAGCAGGTTGAGCAGCACCTGCTGCAGCTTCTCGGCGTCCGCGTGCACCGCCAGCGCCGCGCCGCCGACGTGCGTGGTGTAGCGCAGCCCCTTGGCCGCCACCTGCGGCGCGATCATGATCTCCGCCGACGCCAGCGCCTGCGCCACCGGCACGTCGCGCAGGTCGTAGCGGATCGTGCCGGCGCCCAGCTTGGCGAAGTTCAGCACGTCGTTGATGAGCCCCAGCAGGTGCTGCTGGCTGCGGCGGATGCGCGTGAGGTCGCCCAGCTGCTCCGCCGTCAGCGGCCCGCGGATCCCGAGCTCCAGGATGTCGACGTAGCCGCCGATCGCGTTCAGCGGCGTGCGCAGCTCGTGCGACATCGTCGCCAGGAACGCGCTCTTCGCCTCGTTCGCCGACTCCGCGCTGCGGCGCTCGCGCTGCGCCTCGTCGCGCGCGTGGCGCGCGTCCGCCAGCGCCACGTGCAGCTCGCGCTCGCGCGCGTGCAGGTCGGCCAGCGCCTGCACCTCCACGCGCCGGTCGAGGCAGAGCGCGAGGCCCTGCTCGTGCGAGCCGTCGAAGAACGCGCTCGCGATGAGCACCGGCACCGGCGTGCCGTCGCGCGCGCGGTACTCCTTCGCGTACGGGCCATGGCGCCCCGTCGCGTGCAGCTCGGCCACGCGCGCCGCGTCGTCGGCGTGCCAGCGCTCGGGCGTCAGCGACCGCCAGTCGATGCGCCCCGCCGCCAGGTCCTCGCGCGTGTAGTCCAGCAGCGCGAGGAAGGCGTCGTTCGCGTCGGTGACGCCGCCGTCGATCGTCCAGAAGAAGACGCCGATGATCCCCGAGTCGAGGATGCGGCGCAGCCGCGACTCGCTCAGGCGCAGCGCGTCGGTCGTCGCCTCCAGCGCCGCCAGCCGCTGCTCGGCCAGCGCCGCGGCGGACCGCTGCGCCTCCAGCAGCCGCTCCTGCTCCTCCTCGGCGCGGCGGCGCGCGGTCACCTCGACGCAGGCGCCCGTCATGTAGTCGGGCGCCCCCGTCGCGTCGCGGAAGGTGCGGCCCTTGTCGTCCAGCCAGTGCACCGTGCCGTCCGGCCAGACGACGCGGAACTCCTCGTGGAAGTCGGCGCCCTCGCGCGCGCAGCGGGCGCAGGCCGCGATCACGCGCGCGCGGTCGTCGGGGTGCACCATCGCCACGAAGCGCTCCAGCGAGCGCACCGTCTCGCCGGGCTCCAGGCCGAACAGGCGGTCGAGGCTCTCGTCCCAGGCCAGCGCGTTGGTGCGGATGTCCCAGCGGAAGGTGCCGGTCTGTGACGCGTCGAGCGCCGCGCGCAGCCGCTCGCCCCGCTCGGCCAGCGCGCGCTCGGCGCGGCGGGCGACCGTGTCGTCGCGCAGCGTGCCGATGAAGCGGAGCGCGCGGCGCGGCGCGCCGGTCGGGTCGTCGGCGGACCAGACGGCGCGGCCGACGGCGTGCACCCAGCGCTCGTCGCCCGCGAGCCCCGTCGTGCGGAACACGACGTCGAGCGGCGCGGCGACGTCCGGCGCCAGCGAGGCGTGCGCCGCCCCGCGCACCCACTCGCGGTCCTCGGGGTGGACGCGGGCGAGGCACTGGGCCGGCGCCGTGGGCCCCTCGCCGGGGAGGCCGAACAGGGCGCGGCCCGTCGGGTCGCACTCGAGCAGGTCGCTTCCCCACTCCCACGCCCAGACCCCGATGCCCGCGGCGGCCAGCGCCAGGCGCACGTCGTCGCTCTCGGCGGCCGGCGCCCCGGCCGCCGGATCGAGGGCGGCCGCCGGGTCCACGGCCGCCAGGCCCACGGCGTCCGCGCCCGCGGCGTCGGGACGCGCGGGAACGGAGGTGGCGCCCGGTACGTCCAGGGACGCGCCGGTGGCGTGGGCAGCTGGTGGTGTGGGCATCGGTCGCGAACGCCGAGCACTGCAATTACGGTTCCCCGGACCTTGCATGGAGCCGCGACGCCCGCCGACGGGCGCGTGCGGCGTGTCGCATGCACCAGCGGTCAGGGAGCGGATGACGGAACTTCGGATCGGCGGAGAGGGCGCGCACGTGGAGCAGCAGGGATCGACGCAGCGGGGGTCGGAGGGGGCGCTGCTGGGGGCACGCGTGCGCGCGGCGCGCGAGGCGCGCGGGCTCTCGCTGCGCGAGCTGGCGCGCCGCGCCGAGGTGCAGGTGTCGGACATCTCGCGGCTGGAGCGGGGGCTGACCGGCCAGCCGCGCCTGGCGCTGGCGATGGCGCTGGCGCGCGCGATGGGGCTGACGCTCTCGCAGCTGCTGGGCGAGGACGAGGCGGCCGACGGCGCGCTCGAGGGGCACTCGGTCGTCGAGCTGCGGCTGGCGCTGGAGGCGATCAGCCAGGAGGCGATGCGGGTGGCCCGGATCGCCCAGAGCGCGGCGGCGTCGCTGCGGCGCTAGCGCGGCAGGTCGGGACGCACGAACGGGGGCGGCCGGGGTGGCCGCCCCCGTTCGTGCATCGCCTCGCACCACCCCGTCCCCCGACGGTGGGTGCCGTCCTGCGTCTGCCTTGTATATCGGCACCGGGGCGCGGGGACTTGAGCGTCGTCTCGGGAATTCGTGCCAGTCGGTTCCGTCGGCCGTCACGGGGGCGGCCCGCGCCGTCACGGCGTGCGGGGCGGGGCGTCGCCGGGCGGGGCGTCAGCGGGCCGGGCGCGCGGGCGTCGCGGGCGTCCGCGTGACGATCGCGTTCTTCGGGGTGAGGTCGACGGCGCCCATGTACGGCCGCACGACCACCGGCAGGTCCCAGCGGTAGGTCGCGCCCTTCCACAGCACGGGCGTCTCGGAGACGAGGCGGTACGTGCCCGCGAGCCGGCCGATGCTGACGACGCCGGCGTCGTTGGTCTGGAGCACCGTGCTGTCGCGCGGGCCGAGGAGCACCAGGCGGTAGCGCGTGAGCGGGACGTACGGCGCGTCGAGGTCGTAGAGCGTCACCTGCACGGTGACGGTGACCAGGCCGTTGATCACGATCCCGGGGTCGGCGCGGAACTGGGCGCGCGCGGGCGCGGCCGCCAGCAGCAGCGCGACGAGGGTGGCGAGTTCGACACGGCGCATGCGCCAAGGTCGAGTCGCCCGGCGGAATCTGCAAGCCGGGCCGGGCGGGGCCGGCGGCGGCGCACGCCGACCTCCCGCGCCGCAACGTCGCGCCCCGCGCGCCTTGACCGGGCGGGCGGCGCGTGCAAGTTGCGGCGTCGCGTCGCCGGCACCGCCGGCGTCCGCTCGCGACGCCGGTCCACGCCACGACTCCACGCGACGCCGCGCCATGTCCCTGTGTCCCGCAGACCTCGAGACCGCCCCGTCCGGCGCCCGCCGTCCGGAGGGGGAGGCGCGCTACCTCCTCGACGCGAGCGGCACCACGTGGCGCGTGTCGGAGCGTCGGCCGCCGGCGCACCTCGCCGACCGGTGCGAGCGCTGCCTGATCTTCGACGCGGGGATCGTCGTGCGCCGCGTGTGCGGGCAGGGCGCCGACTGGCGGCTGCTGAGCGACGACGTGCTGCTGGCGCTCTGCGCGCTGCCGGCCTGACCGCGCTCCCGGTCGGCTAGTCGCGCCGCGGGCGGCGGGGCGGGATCGCCGGCGTCGAGCCGGGCGGGGTGACCGGCGTGTGCGACCACTGCGCCTTCACGCCGGCGATACGGTGCACCAGGGCGTCGAACTCCGCCTGGGGCATCTCGGGGAGGACCGGCCGGAGGCGGCCGGCGATGTCGGCCACCAGCTCCTCGAACGTCGGGTGGTGGTGAGCCATGACGGGTGGGCGCCGGCCGGCGGCTACGGCGTGGCCGCCGGCCCGCTGCCGAGGAGGGCGTCCACGTCGGCCAGCGCGTCGGCGCGGAGGCTGACCATCGGCCCGGCGGCCTGGTCGAAGGCGTAGCCCACGAGCGACCGGATGAGCGAGTCGGAGCGGCCGAGGGCGCGGCCGGCGGTGACGAACTCCTCGATGGCCCGGCGTCGGGCCTCGCCGTCGAACGCGCTCTGCCCGCGCAGGGCGTCGTGGAGCCGGTCGACGGCGACCGTGAATGCCTCGGTGTCGGACATCGCCTCGCTCGGGGTTCGCTCGGGGTGGCTCAGTGTCCGGGATGCCGCGGTGTGGCGCGGCGGTCGAGGACCGGGGCGCGCAGCGTGCGCCGCGCGGTGGTCCGGATCCAGTCGCGGAGGGTGATCGCGAAGACCGCCTCGCGCTCGCCCGTCCCGGCCGGGAGCAGCTCCTCCGCCAGGTGCACGATCGCCTCCGGCGCCTGGCCCAGCCCTTCGAGATCGCGGACGAGCGTGACGATCGCCCCCACGGCGCGCTCGCGGTCGAACGCGTCGTCGGAGATGCAGGCCCGCATGGCCCGCGCGTAGCGGGCGGCGGCTGGGGTCGATCGGTCGACGAACATCGGCGGTGCTCGTGTCGCGCGGGACGGAAGGACGGCGCCGGCTCCGGGGCGTCTACGCCGGAGCGTAAACAGACGTTGACCGGAGCCGGGGCCGCGACGACCCCGTCCGGCGGTAAGGTCGGGCGTGGACGCGAAAAGGGAAGGCCCACCCCGCCTGGCCGCCCCGTGCAGACCCGAGGCCGCCGCGCCGCGTCACGGCGCGCCACGGCGCCGGTCGGCGGGCGCGGCGCGTCAGTCGGGCGCGCGGCCGACCGGCGTCCAGCCGCCGGACCCCGGGTCCCGCGCCCGCGCGCAGCGGCAGGGCGCGCGCCGCGTGCCGCCGGGGACGCCGGCCCGGGCGACCCCCTCGACGACGAAGGTGCGGCCGTCGCGCGACCACGCGTGGGTCGTGGGGTCGTCCTGCAGGAAGCCGGCGGTGAGCCCGCGCTCCTCGAGGCGCCGCCGGGTGATCGTCTCGCACTCGGCGTACGCGGCGGCGCGCTCGGGGCGCCAGCGGCCGTCGCTGAGGCGGTCGGCGCGCGTCTCGCGCGCGCGGCGGTGCAGCGCGAGCCAGCCGCCCACGACGATCACGAGGACGAGGGCGAGCAGGCAGCCGGCGGCGCTCACGCCCCGACGTGCGGCGCGACGGGTCGCCGGTGGGTTCTCGGGCATCGTCTCGCGAGCGTCAGGGAGCGGTCGACGGGTCGTGGGGGCATCGCGTCGTCGACGCGATGCGGTCCGCGTCGTGACGACGGCCGCGCCGCGGCGCGGGTCACACGTGCGCGCGCCG
>CBHYLO010000039.1:0-15321 GCA_966128675.1 uncultured bacterium
CGTCCAGCACCCATCCGAGATCCAGATGGGTGGCGATGAATGCGACGAACACGGCAGAATCGGTCTTCAGGGAGCCGGCATCGAGTACGGCTCGTGCCCTACCCAGGTCTCCGTCGGCCAGCTCCACGAGCATTCGAATGCCGCGCGTCGTCAGGTCCTGCGGGGCCAGCGCGATTGCTCGATCGAGCGACACGCGCGCTTCGGGATAACGGCGGAGCATGAGCAGGCCGAGCCCCAGGAAGCGAGCTGGATTCAGCGCCCGCGGGTCGAGCGCGGCCGCGCGCCGGAAGTGCTCGATCGCCGAGTCCCAGCGCCCCAGGCCCTCCTCTGCCCAGGCGAGGGCGGCGAGAAGCTCGACGTCATTTGGTGCGGCACGAAGACCGATCGTGAATTGCTCGGCTGCCTTGGCTGCTTCGCTCATGGCATCCATGTAGTACTGGCCCATCGCTAGACGTGCCGCCGGACTCTCGGGCGCGAGCGCGAGCGCGCGCACGGCCGCGCGGCGCGATGCGTCCCGCGATCCGATGTTGCTCGGCGCCGTGCGCGCGAGGGCAGCCTGCGCATGAGCGAGCCGCGCCCATGCCTGGACGAATGTGGAATCCAGTGCCACGGCTCGCTCGTACAGTCGGACCGCCCGCAGGAGGGATGGCGCATCCTGATTGGTCATGCCGTACACCTGCTCGCCGTGGAGGAAGGCGTCGTACGCCGCCAGGCTGGTGGTCGGTCTCGTCGCCAGCTGCGTCCGCTCGGAGCTTCCCAGCGTGACGTCCAGCCCCTCGGCGACCTGCTGCGCCACCGCACTCTGCACCTGGAACAGGTCGACGACCTCCGCGTCGATGCCCCGCTGCCAGACGGTGACGGGCGCGCGCGCGCGCGTCACGCGCACCAGCTCCGGCGTGACGCGCACGCGTGCCCGCCCGCCTCGGCGCACGGAGCGGATGGTCCCGGTGAGCAGGTACTCCACCCCGAGCTCGCGGGCGATCTGCTCCGGGCGCTTGCGCGTCCGTCGATATTCGTTCGAGCTCGCCCGCGCAATCACCCGGAGCTTCGGCAGCGCGGCGAGCTTTCCGCGGACCTCGTCGACCACGCCGTCGACGAAGTACGCATCGGCCGAGTCACCGAGGTTCTCGAACGGCAGCACGGCGACGCGCGGCAGATGTGCTCCGGCGCCCGCGTCCGGCTCCACAGCTGGACCTTCTCCGGCCGCGCCAGCCGCGGCCACGTCGCTCGCCATGGGGCGCAGCTTGGCCAGTGGGCCGCGTGTCAGCATCCCGACGGCACCCAGCAGCGCGAGCGACGCGAGGAGGGCCGCGCTCCGGCGCCCGTACGGGTGGCGGGGTGCGCGCAGCATCGCGGCGATGCCGACGGCGGGCGCCTCGCGCGCCGAGGCGCGCATCACGTCGCCGCCGCTGCGCCCGCGCGGAACGTCGGGCGCGATCGGTGAGTCACCCGACGCGCCGGCAAGCGCCCGCGCGAGATCGACCGCGAACGCGGTGGCCGTCGGAAAGCGCTCCCTGGGCGAGAGAGAGAGCGCACGAGCGATCGCCGCGTCGGCCGCGCTCGGCAGGTCCGGCCGTCGGAGGGTGAGTCGGGGGAGTGGCTGCTTGAACCGCCGGGCCAGCTGCTGGGCGCTCGATCCGTGGTACGGCGTCTCACCGGCGAGGAGCTCGAACGCGACGCAGGCGAGCGAGTATACGTCGCTGCTTCCGTCGAGCTCGCGATCCCCCAATGCCTGCTCGGGACTCATGTAGGCCGGCGTCCCGATCGCCATGCCGGTCTGCGTCAGCGTGCTGCCCTGGCGGGCGCTCCCCTCGGTCGCCGCCCGATGCACGGCGCGGGCGATCCCGAAATCGGAGACGAGTGCATGGCCGTCCTCGTCGAGCAGCACGTTCTCCGGCTTCACGTCGCGATGCACGACGTCGTGCCGGTGCGCGTGATCGAGCGCATCGGCCACCTCGCGCACCACGTGCAGCGCCGCGTCGACCGACAGCGTGCCCTCGCGTCGCAGGCGATCGCGGAGCGACCCTCCGGTGACGTACGGCATGACGTAATACAGCATCCCCCTCGCCTCGCCCGAATCGAAGAGCGGGAGGATGTGCGGGTGACTCAGGCCCGCGGCGGTCTCGATCTCGCGTCGAAAGCGCTCTGCGCCGATCGCCGCCGCGAGGTGGGGATCCAGTACCTTGAGCGCGACCCGGCGCCGGTGCTTCTGGTCGTGCGCGAGATGGACGGTCGCCATGCCGCCGCGTCCGAGCTCGCGCTCGATTCGATACCGCGACGCGAGCGCCGCGCGCAGCTGCGCCAGCATCTCCTCGCCTGCTCCGGTGTCGTCCGTCTCATCGCCCGGGAACGCGCCGAGCACACGGGCGGCAGCGATCGGCATCTCGAGCAGCTCCATGCCCGTGCCCGTCGCCGCCGCGAGGAGCGAGTCGACCTCGCGACGCAGCTCCGCGTCGCCCGCGCACATCCGTTCGAGGAACGCCGCGCGATCGGTCGGCGCGCAGTCCAGCGCACCGGCGACGATGGCCTTCACCACCCGCCAGCGCTCGGGCGGCATCGATGCTTCCTCGCGCCGGCTCATCCTGCGCCCTCCGGCCCCGCACGCAGCTCGCGCCGGAGCCAGGCGCGCGCCACGACCCACTCGCGCTTCACGGTCGCCGGCGAGAGCCCGAGCGCGTCCGCCGTCTCCTCGATCGTCAGGCCGCCGAAGTATCGGAGCTCGACCACGCGGGCCTGCCTGGCGTCCATGACCACGAGCCGCTCCAGCGCTGCGTGGAGCGCGAGCATCTCGACGCTCGGATCGTCGCCGTCCTCCGGCGCTCGCGCATCGCTCTCGGCCAGCGTCACGTGCAGCCGATCCGCGCCGCCCCGCTTGGCGGCCCGGCGCGCCCGTGCGTGGTCGACGAGAATCCGACGCATCAACTGCGCGGCGACCCCGTAGAACTGCGCGCGGTTCCGCCACTGCCCGCGCCCCTGGCCCGCCAGTCGGAGGTAGGCCTCGTGCACGAGCGCCGTCGGCTGGAGCGTATGTCCGGCCGACTCGCGCCGCATTGCGCGACGGGCCTGCCGGCGCAGCTCCGCGTAGGCGCTCGGCAGGAGCGCTTCGAGGGCGGACGCATCGCCGCTCCCCCACGCCACGAGGAGCGCCGTCACGCTGCCGGAGCCCTCACCGCCCGCGTGCTCGACCGACGGCGCCGCCGCCGGCATCGACGGGGGCGCGGTGGGGAGCGATCGCTCGGGCGAGTCGTCCGGCGAGGACTGCGAGGGGAGGAGCATGGCTCACCTGCCCACTCAGGGTCGTCGCGCCGCTCGATCATAGGCGTCGCCGGTGCCGGGGTCAATGCGACCCGCGGCAGGCCGGGTTCGAGTAGCACGCGCTGCCCTCGTCCGTGCGTCTCGCGTGACGACGTCCGAGCGACACAGTCGCGATTCGCCACGATGCCGCGTGAACGTCTCGTCGCCTTCGAGACCACTGCGCGCGGTCGCTGGCGCCTGAGCCTGCGGGCGTGAGCCAATCGCGGCGCATCTGCCGCGGTTCTTCATGGGACTGGAGTCGATGACGCGGGGACGCACATCGATGACCGCTCCGCTCGAACTGCGCTTCCCGCCTCACACGCGAGGGCTCGTCACATGTCGACCAATCCGCACCACACGTCGCGCCACCGCGCCGGCCGAACGCTGGCGGCATCGCTGCTCCTGCTCACGGGCGCCTGCGCGCTGGGTCCGACCGATCCCAGGCCACGGTCGGACAGTGCCACGACCGGAGCCGACGACACGCGCGCGAACGGCGCGAGCGAGCGTCCGGCGATCTCGAACTGGCGTGAGCGCTTGCCACAGGCTCCACGCCGGCAGCGCACGCCGCTGGCCGACCGTCGGATCTCTCCGGCGCCCGTCGCCCAGCCGGTCGCGTTCGACGAACCGGCCCCCAGGGCGTAGCACCGCGGACTCGCGCGCGGCGCCGAGCGGCCGCTCCTCCCACCACCGCAACACCCGGGGGCAACCATGTACCGAATCGGCAGCAAGCAACCCATCCGGCGAGCGATCCTCCCGCGAGCCGTACCGCTCATGGCCGTGCTCGCGGTGGCTTGTGGGCGCGACCCGACTGGCCTACGTGCTCCGGTGCAGTCCAATCTCCCGGCCCCTCCCTCGACCCCGAACCTGGAGGGAGAGTATCATCGCCTCGACATGCTGGGTGCCGTCACGTGCACGCCGCATCGGCCACCGTCCGGTGGCACGGTCATCCTCGACGCCTTCACGATGTCGGCGATCGTTCGGATCGAGCAGACGGGATCCCGGATCACACTGACGGACCTCGGCGCGCCCGAGGCACCGGTGGACACTGGAACGGTGGATCCGGCAGGGCGGGTGACGTTCGGCGGGCGCTTCACGTTCCGCGAAGCACGACGCGAGGGGAACCGTCAGTTCTTCGTCGACCTGACCATCCGCGCCACGCTCGAGCGGGTCGACGGCAGTCAGCGACTCGTCGGTCCGATCACGTACGAGAACGTCTTCCGCGAAGGCGATCCGGGGGCGGACGTCTTCAGCACCTGCACCCGCACGGGCATCGTCGAGCTGGCACGGCTGGGCGATGTCGCGGCGCGCCCGCTCACTGAAGCCGTTCCCCGTGTGGCCCAGAGCACGGCCGGAGACGGTCCGCGGTTTGGGAGGGTGATGGGCCGCGATGGGATGATGGCACGCCGTGGCCATCGCGCTTGACGCTGATCCGTCGCTCGCCGACGCTCAGCGCGTCACGCGCACCCAGTCCACGTAGACGCGCGCCTCGCCGGCGCGGATCCGCCGCTCCGTGTCGGCGGGGAGCCCGAGCCGCGGCGCGCGCACGCCGTTGACCGCGGCCGGGTACTCGCCGCCGACGGCGAGGTTGAGGATCACGTACTTCGCGCTGTCGAGCGCCGCCGGCGCGCCGTGGCGCTCGATCTCCGCGCGCGTCACCCGGTAGTACGGCCGGCCGTCGACGCGGAACACGACGCTGTCCGCGGTCCAGGTGACGGCGTACTCGTGCCACGCGGTGGCGTCGTGCCCGGGCGGCAGCGTGTCGCGGCGCACGAGCGGCGTGTTCCCCGAGTAGCCGGGGCCGTGCAGCGCGGCGTTGACCCACGACGAGTCGCCGACGTTCTCCATGACGTCGATCTCGCCGTGCGCTGGCCACGCGCCCTCGCCCAGCAGCCAGAACGCCGGCCAGAGCCCCGCGCCCGTGGGCAGCTTCATGCGCGCGGCGACGGTGCCGTGGCGGAACGTCGTGCGGCCGTGCAGGCGCGCGGACACGAACGCCACCGCGCGCCCGGCGGTGTCGCGATGCGCGCGCGCCCGCGCCTGGAGCACGAGCATCCCGTCACGGACGTACGCCGTCGCCGTGTCGTCCACGTACGCCTGCAGCTCCGCGTTGTAGACCGGGCCGGTGTAGACGGTCCACTTGGCGCGGTCGATCGTGGTGCCGGAGAACTCGTCGCTGAACAGCGGCCGCCGGCACGCGCCAGCCGTCGACAGCGCGGCCGCGACCACAACGATGCCGGGAGAGCGTCTGGACATGACGGGAAACGATGCGGCGGAGGACGGAACGGCGGAAGACGATGAAGCGTGAGCCGGTACCGCGGACCCTTCGAGCCGGGAGCTTCTGGCCGAGGGGTTCGCCCTACCGTCTCACGCCTTATCGTTCTCCGCCTCACCGTCCTCCGCTCCATCGTCCTCCGCATGCGCCCACGCCTCTCCACGCTCGCCGCGCTCGCCCTCGCGCCCGCGCTCGCCGCCGCCCAGGCGCCGCGCACGCTCATGCCGATCGATTACGTCGAGTCGGCCGAGTACGCGTGGCTCCGCAAGCCGGTGCTCGCCAGCCGCGTCCTCGACGACATGACGCGGCCGGACACCTGGAAGGTCAGCGGCACCGCGCGAGCGACCTTCCCCGCGGAGCCGCGCCTGGGCGACCTGCGCGTGCTGCGCGTGGACATGCAGCTGTTCCAGGGGACGCCGGCGCCCAACCGCGCGCGGCTCTCGTCCGTCAACCTGCAGCGCGCCGTCCCGAACGAGGACTGGACGGGCTACAACCGGATCTCGCTCTGGGTGCGCCCCGACTTCCGCGGCGTGCCCGTGCTGCCGCTGCAGATCGTCATGCACAACGACGGCGCCGTGAAGGTGCCGGACCGCTACGGCCGCGAGGGGACGCACTACGTCACGCTGACGCGCGACGGCTGGCAGCAGATCGTGTGGGAGATCGAGCCGCTGGCGCGCGACCGCGTGACGCGCCTCGAGATCGGCTACTTCGTCAACCGGATGCTCGCCGACCCGGGCGACCACGTCGCGTTCGAGCTGGGGCGGCTGGAGCTGCAGAAGGTCGCGCCCGATCACCACACCGGGTGGAGCGTCGCGCCCGGGCGGCTGGCGTACAGCCACAGCGGCTACCAGATCGGCGCGTCCAAGACGGCCGTCGCCAGCGGTCTCGCGGCGGCGGACTTCCAGCTGCTGCGCGTGGACGATGCGGCCTTCGGCCAGACGGTGCTGCGCGCGCCGCTGACGACCGTGCGCGCGCGCGACGGCGAGCTCCAGCTGCTCGACTTCTCGTCGGTCGAGACGCCGGGGCGCTACGTGCTGCGGGCGGGCGACGTGACCTCGCGCCCGTTCGACATCGGCGGCGACGTCTGGAAGGCGAGCCTGTGGAAGACGCTCAACTTCTTCTACGGGAACCGGTGCGGGGACCACATCCCCGGCGTGCACGGCGTCGACCACCTCGACTGGCTGGCGACGCACGGCGACCAGCGCCTGACGATGAGCGGCGGGTGGCACGACGCGGGCGACCTCTCGCAGGGCGTCATCAACACGGGCGAGAGCACGTACGCGATGTTCGCGCTGGCCGAGCGGCTGGCGGCGCGCGGCGACGACCCGGCGCTCGTGGAGCGCCTGCTGGAGGAGGCGCGCTGGGGGCTGGACTGGGTGCTGCGCGTGCGCTTCGACGGCGGCTACCGCGTCGGCTTCGGGAGCCACAACTACTGGTCGAACAACGTCGTCGGCGACGCGGACGACCGCACCGTCGAGGCCAAGAACAACCCGAACGCCAACTACATCGCCTCGGCCGCCGGCGCGATCGCGGCGCGCGTGCTGAAGGACCGCGACCCGGCGCTCGCCGCGCGCAGCCTGCGCATCGCGGAGGACGACTGGGCGCACGCGATCGTCGGCGTCGAGGGCCCGTCGACCTGGCACACGCCGGCGTTCGCGGCCAGCCGCATGGAGCTCGCCGGCATCGGGATCACGGCGTCGGTGGAGCTGTGGCGCGCCACGGGGAAGGCGCGCTACCGCGACAAGGCCGTCGAGCTGGCGCGCGTGGTCACCGGGTCGCAGCAGGTCGCGCGCGTCGGCCGCGACTTCCCGCTCGCGGGCTTCTGGTACACGGGCCCCGACCGCGACACGCTCTTCCACCAGTTCCACCGCGCGGCCGACCAGGCGCCGGTCGTCGCGCTCGCGCAGCTGGTCGAGGCGTTCCCCGACCATCCCGAGTGGATGCGCTGGTACGCCGCCGTCGCGCGCCACGCCGAGTTCCAGAAGCGCGCCGCGACGACGACCGCGCCGTACGGCGTGCTGCCGGCCTACGTCTATCGCGTCGCCGACAGCGCGCACGTGCCCGTCTCGGGCGACCGCTACATGGCCACGCCCGACCAGTACGCGGCGCAGGTGCGCGCCGGCCTGCCGATGGGCGACGGCTGGTACCTGCGCGCCTTCCCGGTCTGGTTCCAGCGGCGCGGCAACTACGGCGTGCTGCTCTCGCAGGCCAAGGCGCTGTCGGCGGCGTCGCGGCTGCGCGGCGACAGCGCGGGGCTCGACCTCGCGCAGCGGCAGGCGCAGTGGGTCGTGGGCCGCAACCCGTTCGCGCAGAGCACGATGTACGGCGAGGGCCACGACTGGGCGCAGCAGTACAGCGTCTCGTCGGCCGACTTCGTGGGCTCGCTGCCGGTGGGGATGCAGAGCCGCGGCGTCACCGACCTGCCCTACTGGCCGTCGCAGAACATGTACGTGTACAAGGAGGTCTGGGTCCACCCCTCGGCGCGCTGGCTCTGGCTGATGGAGGATCTGCTGCCGCAGCCGCGCCCGACGTCCACGGACGCGGCGCCGGCGCCCGTCGCGACGACCGCCGCGAACGGCGACGTCACGATCCGCTGGACGCTCGCGACGGAGGGCACGCACCGGGTCGCGCTGCGCACCGACAACCTCACGGTCGATCGTCCGACGCGCGCCGTCGCGGTGCAGGCGGGGCGGCCGGTGACGGTCGAGTGGAAGGGGCGCGCGCGCGACCCGAACGCCTCGTGGACGGCCGTGGTGATCCCCGACGGCGACGTCGCTCGGCGGCGCGAGGTGATCGCGCGTTAGGGCGGAGGACGGAACGGCGGAGGACGGAACGGCGGAGGACGATACGGCGGAAGACGGCACGGCGTGAGACGATGAGGCGGACTCTTCGAGCTCGAAGCTTCAAGCCTGCAGGGTCCGCCTTTCCGTTTCACGCCGTTCCGTCTTCCGCTTCAACGTCCTCCGCCGCTCCGTCCTCCGCTCACAGGAGATCGATTCGCGGCGCCACCCACGGCGGCACGGCGCGCGGATCCGGGCATCGCGCCGGCGCCGCACTCGCGACGATCTCCGCGAAGCTCGCGTCGCCGTGGCCGAAGCGCAGGTCCGACAGGCGCACCGTGCCGTCGGGCATGCGGCGCCACGCGGGCACGCGCACGAAGCGCAGCGCCGCCGCCACCTCGCAGTTCGCGCGCGCCAGCGCCGCCAGCTCGGCCTGCGGCGCGCTCCACGCGATGCCCCAGCGCACGGCGTCGGTCGCGACGCGCGGCGACGGCATCATGCCGGTGCCGCCGTCCGCGTCGGGCGGCGGGCACGCGCGCACCGGGCGCAGCGCCGGGAACGGCGCCACCGACGCCGCGGTCGCGCGGTACGTCCCGGCCTGCGTCTCGACCACCAGCGCACGGAAGCAGAGCGGGTTCGACACGGTCGGCGTGAGCGCCACGTCGCGCAGCGCGTCCGCGCCCGCCACCGCGGCCACCGCCGCGCGCACCTGGCCGCGCGCCGCGCGCGACGCGACGAACGACCCCGCCTCGAACGCGAGCCACGCGGTGAGCGCGAGCGCCACACGGCGCGCGGGCGGCGCCACGAAGGTCACCGCCAGCGACACCGCGGCGCCGAGCGTGAGCGCGAGCGCCAGGCCGCGGCTCACCTGCCCGAACGACCACGCCAGCGCCAGGATCCCCACCAGCGCGGCGCCCAGCAGCACGCGGGCCACGGGGCTGCGCACGATCGCGATCAGCGCGGGCACCGCGATGATCCACAGCCACGGCTCGACGATGAACACCGCGTCGCCGTAGAACCAGCGGTCGTCCACCGGCCAGAACGGGTGCACGCCGTAGCTGTTCGTGTAGTCCAGCGCGAGGTGCGACAGCGTGCCCGCCAGCGCGAGCCCCAGCAGCCCGCGCCGCTCGGCCGCCGGGCGCGCGCCGTGGCGCCGCAGCAGCGCGCCCCCCCACAGCAGCAGCCCCGCCAGCAGCGCGAACACGACGGTGTGCGTGTGCCCCCGATGGTGGAGCAGGTACCCCAGCTTCCCCATGCCGAGGACGGGGCCCGCGTACAGCAGGTCGGCGTCGGGGAGCTCCGCGGCCACCACGCCGAGGATCATCGCGGCGCGTCCGTAGCCCGCCGTGGCCGGCCGGCCGGTGCGACGCTCGACGATCGCGACCGTCGCGGCGCCCATCAGGGCGCCGGCGAGGGCGTGAGTGACATTGTCCAAGATCGATGGGGCGGAGGACGGAACGGCGGAGCACCTGACGGCGGAGAACGATAAGGCGTGAAACGAGACGGCGGACCCTTCGACCTTCGCGCATCACGCCGAGGTGCGCCTCATCGTCTCACGCCGTTCCGTCCTCCGCCGTTCCGTCCTCCGCTTCACCGTCCTCCGTCGTTCTCCGTCGCTCGTGTGAGCGCTTCCACGAACCCCTCCACATCGGTCCAGTCGCCGTCGAAGCGCGCGCCGTTCACGAAGAACGTCGGCGTCCCGTTCACCCCACTGCGCACGCCGCCCGAGAAGTCCGCCTCGATGCGCCCGACGTGCGCGTCGGCCTCCAGGTCGCGCCGCACGCGCGCGGCGTCCGCGCCGACGTCCGCCGCGTACCGTGCGAGCTGCGCGTCGCCCAGCGCGGCCTGATGCTCGAAGATCGCGTCGTGCATCGGCCAGTAGCCCGCCTCGCCCAGCTGCTCGCCCACGCTCTCCGCCGCCTCGGCCGCGTGCAGCGCGTGCGGGTGGATCTCGGTCAGCGGGAAGTTGCGCCAGACGACGCGCAGGCGGTCGCCCAGGCGGCGCTGCACGTCCTGCACGATGGGGTACGCGCGTCCGCAGTGCGGGCACTCGTAGTCGCCGTACTCCACCAGCGTGACCGGCGCGTCGGCCGGGCCCTGCGCGTGGTCCTGCGCCGTCACCGGGTTGCGGAGCCGCGTGCTCACGTGGACGGTCCTCCGGCGGCGGCGGGCGCGGCCAGCCGATCCAGCGCGTCGAGGATGCCGTCGGCGCCGGGATTGACGCCGACCGGCGAGACGTAGCTCCAGCGGATCACGCCATCGGCGTCGATCACGAACAGCGCGCGCTCGGTGGTGCCGTCCTGCGCGCGGTACACGCCGTAGCGCTGCGCCACGCCGCCCTTCGGCTCGAAGTCCGACAGCAGCGCGAAGTGGAGGTGCCGGGCCTCCGCGAACGCGCGGTGGCACCACACCCCGTCCACCGAGATGCCGAGCAGCTCCGCGCCGTGGCGCCGGAACTCGGGGAGCACCTGGTTGTAGAGCGCCATCTGGTCCCCGCAGACGGGGCTCCAGTCGGCGGGATAGAACGCGAGGATCACCGGCCGGCCGCGCAGCTCGGAGAGCGCGATGCGCTGGTCCGGCGTGACGGACAGCGTGAAGTCCGGCGCCGGCGTGC
The DNA here is from genome assembly GCA_966128675.1 of uncultured bacterium. Lineage (GTDB taxonomy): Bacteria > Gemmatimonadota > Gemmatimonadetes > Gemmatimonadales > Gemmatimonadaceae > Roseisolibacter. Next base: position 10,961 of record CBHYLO010000039.1, read on the forward strand.
CGGCGGCGAGCGGTGTGGCGGTCATGTCGGCCCCGACGTGGACGTGGCGGTCGCGGGCTGCACCTGCAGGCCGCGCTCGAGGGTCTGCTTCACGGGACAGCGGTCGGCGATGTAGAGCAGGCGCGCGCGCTGCTCGTCGGTCAGGTCGCCGGCGAACTCCACCTCGCGCTCCAGCCGCCCCGCGCTCACCTCCTCGGTCTCGCACCGCTCGCAGTCGGCGGCGTGCGCGCGCACGGGCCGCATGCGCACCGTGATCGCGCCCAGCGGCCAGCGCTTGCGGTTCGCGTACATGCGCACGGTCATCGCCGTGCACGCGGCCAGCGCGCCGATCAGCAGCTCGTACGGCGTCGGCCCGGTGTCCGCGCCGCCGACGTCGGCCGGCTCGTCGGCGACCAGGGCGTGCGTGCGCGCGGTCAGCCGCGTCGTGTAGCCGCCGTCCTCGTCGAGGCGCGCCTCGACCCAGGCGATGGGCGGCGCGGCGGCAGACGCGGCGGTGGGCGCGGAGGAGCTGGCGTCGGGCACGGACTCACCTCGCTGGCGCGGGACGCGGGATGGGGAGCTGCGGTCGTCCTGAAAGATCGGGGCCGCCGCGCGCGCCACCACGGCGCGCGTCACCAGGCCCGCTCCATCTCCGTCAGCCGGTCCGCGAGCGCGCGCGGCAGGAAGCAGTGCAGCCCGCACGCGACCAGCCCGGCACGGCGCACCACCCGGCGCAGCCAGGCGGCGTCGTGCTGCTGCGGGAAGGTCGTGTCGCCCTCCAGCTCGTCGTTCCGCGTCAGCAGCTCCAGGTAGAGCATGCCGTCGGCGCGCGCCGCCAGCCGCGGCAGCCCGTCCGTCAGCTCGGAGGGCGTCAGGTAGTTGAGCACGTCCGTCGCCAGCCCCAGGTCGTTGCCGTCGCGCAGCGCGAGCGCGTCCAGCGACGCGAGGTCGCCCAGCAGCAGGTCGCGCCGCCGGCCGAAGCGGCGCACCGCGTACTCGCTCGGGTCCACCCCCTGGTAGACGATGCCCGGGCGCGCCCGCCGCAGCGCGGCGCGCCACGCGCCCTCACCGGCGCCGACGTCCAGCACGGTCCGCACCGGCCGCCCCAGCAGGTACTCCGCCGCCGCCACGACGAACGCGGCGGTGCGGTGCAGCTCCGCGGCCGTGCGCACGCGGTGCGCGGGCGAGCGGTACCACTTGTCGAAGTAGGCGCGGTCGTACGCCTTGGGACGTGACGGCACGGACGTGGGCGGGCGGAGGGAGGTCGGGGCGGGCGCGCGCAATCTGCACCGCGGACGCCCTTGCCGGGATCGCAGGGCGCCGGTAGTGTCGCGAGCGAGTCACCTCCGATCACGCTCATGTCCCGCACCCCACTCCACGCGCTGCTGGTGCGCGCGGCGCACGCCGCGCGCGCCGCCGCCGAGCTGCGCGCCCCACTCGACGAGGTCGCCCCGGCGCTGCAGGAGGCGCGCGCGATCACGCGCCGCCGCTTCGTCGCGGGCATGGGCGCGGGCGTCGGCGCGCTGGCGCTCGACGCCTGCGCGCGTCCGACCGTCGCGCCGCCCGTGACGCCCGCCGCCTCGCGCGACGCGAGCGTCCTCGTCGTCGGCGCGGGGATCGCCGGGCTCACCGCCGCGTGGCGCCTGCGCGAGCGCGGCATCCCCGTGCGCGTGGTCGACGCGCAGCCGCGCGTGGGCGGGCGCATGCTCTCGCTGCGCGACCACTTCGCCGACGGGCAGGTCGCGGAGCTGGGCGGGGAGCTGATCGACACGGGCCACGTGCGCATCCGCGCGCTCGCCACGGAGCTCGGCATCCCGCTCGACGACCTCGCGACCGACGACCGCGCGCTCGCGGACGCGGTGTGGCACGTCGGCGGCGCGCGCCGGACCGACCCGGAGGTGATGGCGGCGTTCGCGCCGGTGGGCGCGGCGATCGCGCGCGACCTCGCGGACGTCGACGTCGACGCGATCGGCGTCGCGCAGCCGGCGCTCGCCGCCGCGCTGGACCGGATGTCGATCGCCGAGTGGATGGAGCGCCGCGGCGTGAGCGGCTGGATGCGCGAGCTGCTGTCGGTCGCCTACACCACCGAGTGCGGGCTGGAGCCCGACCGCCAGTCGGCGCTCAACCTCCTCACGCTCATCGACCCGTCGCCCGATCCGTTCCGCATCTTCGGCGACAGCGACGAGCGCTTCCACGTGCGCGGCGGCAACGACCGCATCGTGCACGCGCTCGCGGACCGGCTGGGCGAGCCGGCGTTCGACCTGGGGATGCGGCTGGTCGCGCTCGCGCCGCGCGCCACCGGCGGCTGGCGCGCGACGTTCGAGCGCGGCGGCGGCGCGACGCTCGACACCGACGCGACGCACGTCGTGCTCGCGCTCCCGTTCACGCTGCTGCGCGACGTGCGGCTGGACGCGCCGCTGTCGCCCGCCAAGCGGCGCGCGATCGCGGAGCTGGGCTACGGCACCAACGCGAAGCTGATGGTGGGCTTCGGCGAGCGCGTGTGGCGCACGCGCCACCGCTCGAACGGCTCGGTGCTCACCGACCTGCCCTTCCAGCTGACGTGGGAGACGAGCCGCCTGCAGCCGGGCGCCTCGGGCATCCTCACGAACTTCACCGGCGGCGCGCACGGCGTCGCCCTGGGCACCGGCACCGCGGCCGAGCAGGCGGGCGCGTTCGTGCGCGACCTCGACACCGTGCTGCCGGGCGTCGCCGCGGCGCGCGCGGGCATGCGCGAGGCGCGCTTCCACTGGCCCACGCACGCGTGGACGCGCGGCAGCTACGCGGCGTACCTCCCCGGGCAGTGGACCGCGATCCGCGGCGCGGAGGGCGAGCGGGCGGGCACGCTGCACTTCGCCGGCGAGCACACGTCGCGCGACGCGCAGGGCTTCATGGAGGGCGGCTGCGAGAGCGGCGAGCGCGCCGCGCGCGAGGTGCTCGCCTCGCTCGGGCTCGGGGCCGCGCCGTCGCCGTGGCTCGACGTCACGCGCACGCGCCTCGCGACGCGGCGCCACGCGGTGCGCGACGCGGTCGCGCAGCTCCTCGCCTGACGGGCGCATGAACGGCGAGCGTGGAGGCCTGCGCACCGTGACGCTCACCGCGTCGGACGGCGCGCGCGCGGAGATCGCGACGCACGGCGCGCACGTGCTGTCGTGGCAGGCGGCCGGCGACGCGCGCGAGCGGCTCTTCCTCAGCGAGCGCACCGAGCTGCGCGCGGGCATCGCGATCCGCGGCGGCATTCCGGTCATCTTCCCGCAGTTCGCGACGGCGGGCCCGCTGCCGCGCCACGGCTTCGCGCGCACGCTGCCGTGGACGCTCGTCGACGCCGGCGCGATCGACGGCGGCCGCGCGCGCGCGACGCTCCGACTCGGCGAGTCGGAGACGACGCGCGCGGTGTGGCCGCACCGCTTCGTCGCCGAGCTCACGGTGACGATCGGCGGCGCGACGCTGGAGGTCGCGCTGGCGGTGACGAACGCCGACACCGCGCCGCTGTCGTTCACCGCGGCGCTGCACACGTACCTGCGCGTGAGCGACGTCGCGCGCGCGTCGCTGCACGGCCTGCGCGGGCTGCGCTACCGCGACTCCACCGCCGACGGCGCGGAGCGCGTGGACCACGACGACGCGCTGACGGTGCGCGGCGAGGTCGATCGCATCTACCTGGACGTGCCGGCCGCGCTGGAGCTGCGGGACGCCGACGCGCCCGCGCTCAACGTCGACATGGATGGCTTCCGGGACGTCGTCGTCTGGAACCCGGGCGCCGGGCGCGCGGCGGCGCTGTCGGACCTGGAGCCGGGCGGCTGGACACGCTTCCTGTGCGTCGAGGCCGCGGTGGTGGCCGAGCCGGTGGTGCTGGACGCCGGCGCGCGGTGGCGCGGCGCGCAGACGCTGGTGGCGCGCGCCGGGCCTTGACGACAACGACTGAGACAGGATTGAACGGATTGGACGGACGAGATCTGATGTGATCTCCGCGTAGCGCGAGACTCCATGCGCCGTGAGGAGCGTACATCAGATCTTGTCCGTTCAATCCGTCGAATCCTGTCAATGCAGTTCCGGGTCCGGCGCGTTCTCACACGTCACGGCGCGCTGAGCGCCGCCCGCACCTCGTCCACCTGCGGCCGCAGCTCCGGATCGGGATCGGATCGCAGCGTCAGGTAGCGCTCGTACGCGTCGCGCGCCGCGCCCAGGTCGCCCTCCTGCGCCGCGTAGCGCCCCTCGTCGCGCAGCGCGGCCGCCAGGTAGCGCGGCCACGCGACCTGGTACCCGCGACGCCGCACCGCGTCCAGCGCCGACCGGCCGTCCCCGAGCCGCGCGTGCAGCCGCGCGACGAGGATCGGTGCGTACGCCACCGCGTCGTCGCTCACCGCGGCGGTGAACGCCAGCGAGTC
>CBHYLO010000040.1:0-15244 GCA_966128675.1 uncultured bacterium
CCCCCCACCCCCACGGGGGGGGGGCGGCGTCCCCCCCCCCCCCCGTTCGGTGAGTGGAGGTGAGGGGATTCGAACCCCTGTCCGAGAAAAGATCGACTGCAGCGTCTACGCGCGTAGCCCACCGATTGAGGTCTCCGGTCGCTGGCCAGTGGGCGGCCCACTCCCGGACGAGTCTGCTAGAGTTTCGCCCGCCGCCGGCAGACGCACCGGCGGGCTAGCCCAGATTTGCGATACTCACGCGACGCCCCGGGCGGGCTTCCTCGTGAGCACTGCCGCGCTAACCCCTAAGGGTTAGGCAGCGAGAGCCAGGTTGTTGTTGGCAGTTGGATCTTTCCCGAGTGTTTTACCAGGAACCCGAGGACCTGGGCGCGCAGCCACGGCTTCACTGACCCCGTCGAAGCCAGATCACCCCCGTGAACTACGGGATGCAATCTAGCCGGTGCGCGCGCGAATTCAACCCGCGGCGGGTGCCGCGTCCGGTGAGATCGCGTCGCGGAAGTCGTTGCCGGGCTTGGCGTTGCACGACGCGTCCGAGGCGCCGCGCGAGGCCAGCACGCGCAGCGCCGCCATCGCCGCGCCGAAGCCGTTGTCGATGTTCACGACCGTGATGCCGGCGGCGCACGAGTTCAGCATCGTGAGCAGCGGCGCGAGGCCGGCGAAGCTGGCGCCGTAGCCCACGCTGGTCGGCACCGCGACGACGGCGCCGCCGACGATGCCGCCGACCGCCGACGGGAGCGCGCCGTCCATCCCGGCGATGACGATGACGACGTCGGCCGCCGCGAGCTGGGCGGCACGCGCCAGCAGCCGGTGCACGCCGGCGACCCCGACGTCGGTCACGCGGTCGGCCACCACACCGACCGCCCGCAGCGTCTCCGCGCACTCCTCGGCCACCGGCAGGTCGGCGGTCCCGGCCGTGACGATGCAGACGCGCCCATCCACCGCACGCACGGGCTCGTCCGGCGCCAGCCGGACCGTGCGGCCGAGGACGTTCTCGACGGCGTCCGGGAAGGCGGCGCGCAGGGCCGCGCGCATGGCGTCGTCCGCCCGCGTGACCAGGAAGCCCTCGCCGCGGGCCGCCAGCCGCTCGACGATGGCGACCGCCTGGGCGGGCGACTTCCCCGCCCCGTAGACGACCTCCGGCACGCCCTGCCGCAGCGCGCGGTGGTGATCGACCGTCGCGACGTCGCCCGCCGCGTCGGCCACCGCCTCGAACGGCGCCACGGCGAGCTGGTCCAGCGCGCGCTCCGGCGCCACCTCGCCGCGGGCGACGGCCCGCAGCAGCGCCATCGCCCGGTCGCGCCTCACCCGCGCGCGCTCCGGCCGGTCACGCCGCGGCGTCCTCGCAGCACGGCTCCTCGATCCCGGCGTCCGCCGCCGCGTCGCCGATGTCGGGCGCGGCCGGCGATTCGGCAAAGTCGCCGCGCTGCATGCGCGCCACGTAGTCGCCGAAGATCCCCTCGACCTCGGAGAACGACGACACCGTGTGCAGCTTCCGGCGCAGGTCGGCCGAGTTGGGCAGCCCCTTCGCGTACCAGCCGAGGTGCTTCCGGAACTCGATCGCGGCGCCCACCGGGTCGGCCTCGTACTCCTGCACCATGCGCGCGTGGTCGAGCGCGACGGCGAAGCGCGTCTCGACGTCCGGCGTCGGGCGCATCGGCCGTCCGGCCAGCAGGTCCTTGGTCTGGTGGAAGATCCACGGCTGCCCGTACGACCCGCGGCCGATCATGATCCCCGCCGAGTTGGTCACGCGCAGCATGCGCGCCGCGTCCTCCGGCGTCTTGATGTCGCCGTTGCCGATCACGGGGACGTCCAGCGCCTCGACGACCGCCGCGATCTCCTCCCAGCGCGCGTGGCCCGTGTACATCTGCGTCCGCGTGCGCGCGTGCAGCGTGAAGGCGCGCGCGCCGGCGTCCTGCATCCGGAGCGCGATGCCGACGGGGTCGCGCGTGTCCTCGCTCCAGCCGCTGCGGGTCTTCACGGTCACGGGCAGGTGCGTCGCCCGCGACACGGCGCGGATGATCGCCTGCACGAGGTCGAGGTCCTTCAGGCACCCCGAGCCGCCGTTGCGCTTGACGACCTTCTTGACCGGGCAGCCGAAGTTGATGTCGACGAACTCGGGCTGGAAGACGTCGGTCACCAGGGCCGCCGCATCCGCCATGGCCGCCGGGTCGGCACCGAAGATCTGCACGCCGATGGGGCGCTCGTCGGGGCCGAAGCGCAGCTTGTCCAGCGTCGCCTCGTTCTCGCGGCGGATGCCCTCGGCCGAGAGGAACTCCGTCACCACCACGTCGGCGCCGTGGTGGGCGCAGAGGCGCCGGAACGGCGACTCCGACACGCCCGCCATCGGGGCCAGGTAGAGCGGCACGTCGGCCGCGACGGGGAACGGGAAGCGGGGCATGCCCGAAAGCTAACGGCGCCCGGTAACTCGCGGCAACGCTTTCGTTTACAGCGAGTTAGCCCGCGAGCGCGGCCGGGTTGCCCGGGAATCGCCACGCGGGTAGCTTCGGACCACCTGCGGCCGACCCATCCGGCGCGCCGCGTCGATCGATACGCCCGAGGCCCGCGATGGAACTGCGCGAGTTCTTCTCCGAAGACGCCGTGAAGCTGGAGCTGGAGGGGACGTCGAAGGACGACATCCTCAAGGAGCTCATCTCCCTGCTCAAGCTGGACGACAAGTCCGAGGGGATGCTCTTCAAGATGCTGAAGCGCCGCGAGAACCTCGGCTCCACGGGCATCGGCCGCGGGATCGCCATCCCGCACTGCCGCTCGCTCGTCGTCAACAAGCTCCGCGTCGCGTTCGGTCGGAAGCCGGGCGGCGTCGACTTCAAGGCGATCGACGAGAAGCCGGTCAACTTCTTTTTCCTGATCGTCGCCCCGCCGCTCGAGGTCTCCAACCAGTACCTCCCGGTGCTCGGCAAGATCGCGCAGTTCAGCAAGGAGCCCGACGTGCCGACGCGCCTGCTCTCGCTCACCGAGCCGGCGCAGTTCATGGAGCTGCTGAAGGAGAAGGGAGTGTGAGAGATCCCGCGCTCCGCTCGGGATGACGACGAAGGGGCGGCGCTTTCAGCGCCGCCCGTCGTTCGTCACTCCCACTCGATCGTCGCCGGCGGCTTGGAGCTGACGTCGTAGACGACGCGGTTGATGCCGGTGACCTCGCGGATGATCCGGTTCGAGATCCGCCCGAGCACCTCGTGCGGGAAGTGGAACCAGTCGGCGGTCATGCCGTCGGTGCTGGTCACCGCGCGCAGCGCCAGCACGTTCTCGTACGTGCGCTCGTCGCCCATCACGCCCACCGAGCGGATCGGCAGGAGCACCGCGAACGCCTGCCAGATGTCGTCGTAGAGCCCCGCGCTGCGGATCTCCTCGAGGTAGATCGCGTCGGCCTGCCGCAGCACGTCGAGCTTCTCCTTCGTGACGTCGCTGATGACGCGGATGCCCAGGCCCGGGCCGGGGAACGGGTGCCGCCCGACCATCTCCTCGGGCAGCCCGAGCTCGCGCCCGACGTTGCGCACCTCGTCCTTGAACAGCTCGCGCAGCGGCTCGATGAGCGCGAACTTCATGTCCGGCTTGAGGCCGCCGACGTTGTGGTGCGACTTGATCGTCACGCTCGGCCCGCCCGTGGGCGAGACCGACTCGATCACGTCGGGATAGAGCGTCCCCTGCACCAGGAAGCGCACGTCGTCGCCGACCGACTCCGACGCCTCCTCGAAGACGTCGATGAAGGTGTGGCCGATGCGCTTCCGCTTGGTCTCCGGGTCGTCGATGCCCGCCAGCGCGTCGAGGAACTGCTGCGACGCGTCGACCACGCGGAGGTCGATGCCGAGGTGCGCGCGGAAGGTGCGCTCCACCTGCTCGCGCTCGTGCAGCCGCAGCAGCCCGTTGTCGACGAAGATGCAGGTCAGCTGGTCGCCGATCGCGCGGTGCACCAGTGCCGCCGCCACCGAGGAATCCACGCCACCCGAGAGCCCGCAGATCACGCGCGCGTCGCCGACCTGCGCGCGGATCTTCGCGACCTCCTCGTCGATGAACGCGCCCGGCGTCCAGTCGGGGGTGCAGCGGCAGGTGTCGAAGAGGAAGTTCGCGATGATCTCCGAGCCGCGCGGCGTGTGCGCCACCTCGGGATGGAACTGCACCGCGAGGATCGGCTTCGACTCGTGGCGGATGGCGGCGATGGCCTGCTTCCCCGAGTGCGCGACGACCCGGAAGCCCGGCGGCGCCTGCTCCACGTGGTCGCCGTGGCTCATCCACACCTGCGTGCGCTCGCCCGGCGTGAAGCCGGCGAAGAGCCCCTCGCCCTCGTCGATGATCACCTCGTCGCGCCCGTACTCGCGATGCGCGCCGCGAATCACCTCGCCGCCCAGCAGGTGCGAGATGAGCTGCATGCCGTAGCACACGCCGAGCGTGGGCGCGACGTCGAGGAGCGCGGGGTCGGCGGTCGGCACGTTCTCGCCGTACACCGAGTTCGGCCCACCCGAGAGAATGATCCCGGTGGGGTTCCACTCGCGCACCCACTCCAGCGAGCGGGTGGGCGGATGGATCTCCGAGTAGACGCGGGCCTCGCGCACGCGGCGCGCGATGAGCTGCGTGTACTGCGAGCCGTAGTCGATGATCAGGATGCGGCTGGACATGTCGGTCAGGTGCGCCACTCGGGCTCTTCGAGCTTCAGGAACTCCACACGGCGCGCCGTGAGGTCGAGGATCGCGCCGGTCGGGACGCCGTGCAGCCAGCCGCACGCCTCGCCCGGGTTCACCAGCAGCGCCCCACCCCGCTCGCGCATCTCCGCGTGGTGCGAGCAGCCGTACACGATCACCTGGTGCGACTCCAGCGACCGCGGGTTCGCCTCGGCCAGGTCGTGCACCAGCAGGACGCTGTGGCCGCCGACGTCGTGGCTGTGCGGCGCCTCGAACAGCTCCGCGCCCGCGGGCAGCGTCGCCGTCATCGCCACCAGCCCGTCGCGGTCGCCGTCGTTGCGGCCGAACACGCCCAGGAGCGGCAGCTGCAGCTCGCGGAACGGCAGCATCGAGAACGGCGCGCAGTGATCGCCCGCGTGCATCACCAGCTCCACGCCGCCGGCCTTGAAGCGGCGCAGCAGCTCGGCCACCGCGGGGATGCGGTCGTGCGTGTCGGAGAGCAGCCCGATCCTCATGCGACCCTCCAGTCGAGCGACGCGCGCTCCTGGCGGACGAGGTCCTCGTAGCGCTCGCGCTCCGTGACGATCGCGAAGCGGTCGCCGTCCACCAGCACCTCGGCGGGGCGCGGCCGCGAGTTGTAGTTCGACGCCATCGAGAAGCCGTAGGCGCCCGTCGTGCGCACGGCGAGCAGCGCGCCCGGCGGCGCGTCGTCGGTGTCGCGGTCGAGCGCGAGGAAGTCGCCGCTCTCGCACACCGGGCCCACGACGTCGGCCACCACGCGCTCGCCGGTCGGCCGCACCGCGTCGATGCGGTGGAACGCCTCGTAGTGCGAGGGGCGCAGCAGGTCGTTCATCCCCGCGTCGGTGATGACGTACTCCTTGCCGCCGCTGCGCTTCCGGAACAGCACCTCGGTCAGCAGGATGCCCGACTCCGCGACCAGGAACCGGCCCGGCTCCAGCACCAGCGTCACGTCCAGCCCGCGCGTCGCCTCGATCACGCCGGCCGCGAAGCGCGCGACGTCCGCGGGCGCCTCCTCGTCGTACGTCACCGCGAGCCCGCCGCCGATGTCCAGGTAGCGGATGTCCTCGGCGCCGTCGGCGCGCACGCGCACCAGCAGCGCCACCAGCCGCGCCAGCGCCGCGTCGTACGGCTCCCACGACGAGATCTGCGAGCCGATGTGCATGTCGAGCCCGACGAGCTTCAGGTTCGGCAGCTCGCGCGTCTCGCGCGCCACGCGCGGGACGTCGTCGAACGGGATGCCGAACTTGTGCCCCTTCTCGCCCGTGCGGATGTACTCGTGCGGGTTGTCGACCGCGACCTCGGGGTTCACGCGCAGCGCCACCGGCGCGATCACGCCGCGCTCGCGCGCCACCTGGTCGAGCAGCAGCAGCTCGCCCTCGCTCTCGACGTTGACGAACAGCACGCCCGCGGCCAGCGCCTCGTGCAGCTCGCGCGCCCGCTTGCCGACGCCGCTGAAGACCACGTCGCCGCCGGTGAAGCCCGCCTCGTGCGCGCGGTACAGCTCCCCGCCGGACACGATGTCCACGCCCGCGCCCTCGGCCTGCAGCAGCCGCAGCACCGCGAGGTTCGAGTTCGCCTTCACGCTGTAGTGGATGCGGTGCGGCACGCGCGCGAACGCCGCGTCCAGCCGCCGGTACTGCTGGCGGATGAGCCCCGCGCTGTACACGTACGTCGGCGTGCCCGCCGCCTCGGCGATCACGGGCGCGGGGATCGCGTCGCAGTGGAGGACCCCGTCGACGTGGACGAAGCCCGGCTCCACGGTCGTGGCGCTGCCCACGGTCAGTACGCTCTCGCCCACAGGACCTCGTGCTTCGCCGGCTCGCCCGTCACCAGGCAGCGGCTGGGTGCCTCGGCGCTGCGGAACTCCGGGTCGGGAATGACGCGGATCGTCGCCTTGGTCTCCTCCTTCACGCGCGCCTCGCTCGCGGGGTCGCCGTTCCACCCCGCGTACACGAAGCCGCCCGCGTCCATGATCTCCTTGAACTGGTCGTAGGAGGTCACGCCGCGGTGCGTGCGCGCGTCCATGCGCTCGCGCGCCGCCGCGAGCAGGTCGCCCTGCATGCGCGTCAGCAGCTCCGCCACGTCCTCGCCGATCGTGTCGAGCGACGCGACCTGCTTCGCGCGCGTGTCGCGCCGCACCAGCACGCACTGGTTGGCCGCGACGTCGCGCGGCCCGAGCTCCAGGCGCAGCGGGATGCCGCGCGTCTCCCAGTGGTAGTACTTCGCGCCGGGCTTGATCCCCTCGCGGTCGTCCAGGTGCACGCGCAGCCGCGCGGGCGCGCGGCGCTCCCACGCGCCGAGCGACTGCTTGAGGTTGCGCGCGGCCTCGAACACCGTCGCCTTCTCCTCGTCCGTGCGCCAGATCGGGACGATCACCAGCTCGATCGGCGCCAGCAGCGGCGGCGTGATCAGGCCGTTGTCGTCGCCGTGCGTCATGACGAGCCCGCCGACCATGCGCGTCGACACGCCCCAGCTGGTGTTCCACGCGTGCTCGATGGTGCCCGCCTCGCTCTGGAACGTGAGGTCGAACGCCTTCGCGAAGTTCTGCCCGAGGTTGTGCGAGGTGCCCGCCTGCAGCGCCTTGCCGTCCTGCATCATCGCCTCGCACGCGTAGGTGCGCAGCGCGCCGGCGAACTTCTCGCTCTCCGTCTTCTGGCCGGTGATCACGGGCATCGCGATCCACCCTTCCATGAAGTCGCGGTAGACGCCGAGCATCCGCCGCGCCTCCTCCTCGGCCTCGTCGTGCGTCGCGTGCGCCGTGTGCCCCTCCTGCCAGAGGAACTCCATGGTGCGCAGGAAGAGGCGCGTGCGCATCTCCCACCGCACGACGTTCGCCCACTGGTTGTAGAGCAGCGGCAGGTCGCGGTAGCTCTGCACCCACTTGGCGAACATCGAGTAGATGATCGTCTCGGAGGTGGGACGCACCACGAGCGGCTCCTCGAGCTTCTTCCCGCCGCCGTGCGTCACCACGGCCGTCTCGGGCGCGAAGCCCTCGACGTGCTCGGCTTCCTTGGACAGGAAGCTCTCCGGGATGAACATCGGGAAGTACGCGTTGACGTGGCCCGTGGCCTTGAACATGTCGTCGAGCGCGCGCTGCATCCGCTCCCAGATGCCGTAGCCGTTGGGGCGGATCACCATGCAGCCGCGCACCGGCGAGTAGTCGGCCAGCTCGGCGCGGAGCACCAGCTCGTTGTACCACGCGCTGAAGTCCGCGGCGCGGGTGGTCAGCTTCTTCTCGTCAGCCATGCGTGCGGGCGTGGGCGCCAGGGGCGCCGGAAAGGTGGACGGGACCGGGGAGGGCGTCGTCGCGCATCGATCGGTCAGAACACCGGCGGAGCGGGCGGCACGCCGTCCGTGCCGGGCCCGCCGGCGGCGGCGATGCGCTCCTCCAGCCACTTGCCCAGCTCGAGCGACTCCTCGTGGCCGTCGGTGAGCGAGCGGAGCACGATCTCGCCGCGGCCCGCGAGCGCGTCGCGCCGCAGGATGACCGCGGCGCGCGCGCCGGCCGACACCGCGGCCTTGAGCTGCTTCGTGAGCGCCTGCTCGCGCAGCGGATACTCGATGCTGTGCCCCAGCCGGCGAAGCAGCGACGCGGTGCTCTGCGCGACGGGCAGCAGGTCGGGGTCCTCGACCGCGATCCAGTAGTCGATTACCGGGTCGGACGCGGGCATCAGCCCGCGCGCCTTCAGCAGCTCGCCGAGCACGACGTCGCCCATGCCGAAGCCGAGCGCCGGGAGGTCCGCGCCGCCGAGCGCCTGGAGGAGCGTGTCGTAGCGCCCGCCGCCGCAGATCGCGCGGAACTCGCCGCGCAGGTCGAACAGCTCGAAGACGATGCCGGTGTAGTACGCGAGCCCGCGCACGATCGTCAGGTCGAGCACGACCCAGTCGGCGACGCCGAGCGCGTTCAGGTGCGCCATGTAGCGCGTGAAGCGATCGAGCTGCTCCGCGACGTCCGGATCGTCGCCGTGGCTCGCGCGCAGCTCCTCGACCGTCGCCAGCCGCGCGAAGCCGAGCACCTGCTCCGCGACGTCGGCGGCCATGCCGGCGTTCGCGAGCCGCTCCAGCAGCACCTCGCGCGGGTCGCGCTCGACCTTGTCGATGACCGCGTACGCCAGGGACATCTGGTCGTCCGTGACGCCCACGCGCGCGAGCAGCGCGGCCAGCAGCCGGCGGTCGGAGACGCGCGCGCGCACGTCGTGCTGCGTGAGGCCGAAGCCGCGCAGCATGTCGATCGCGACCGCCAGCAGCTCGGCGTCGGCCGTCACGTCCGCCTCGCCGACGATGTCGACGTTCAGCTGGAAGTGCTCGCGCAGGCGCCCCTTCTGCTGCCGCTCCTAGCGGAAGAGCTGCGGGATCGAGAACCAGCGCACCGGCTTGCGCAGCGCGTTGGCGCGCGCGGCCACCATGCGCGCGAACGTCGGCGTCATCTCGGGCCGGAGCGAGACCTGCCGGTCGCCCTTGTCCGTGAAGTTGTAGAGCTGGCCGACGATCTCCTCACCGCTCTTGCGGGTGTAGAGGTCGAGCGGCTCGAGCGGCGGGCCGTCGTACTCGACGAAGGCGTAGCGGCGGGCGACCTCACGCCAGACTCGCATGATGTGCGCGCGCTCGGCGAGTTCCGTGGGATAGAAGTCGCGGAACCCGGGGAGTGGCTTGGCGGACATTCGGGAAAGCTATCGGGCCAGCGGATCGACCTGCAAGCGAAGCATGGCGTCGCCGACCGTGTGGAAGGAGCCGGTGACCAGCACCGTCTCGCCCAGCGACTCGGCGCGGGCGAGGGCCTGGTCGAAGTCCGGCACGACCGTGGCGGACCATCCGTGCGCGGCCGCGAACGCCTGCGCCTCCTCGGGATGCCAAACGCGGCCCGGCGGCGCGGTAGGCGCGGTCGAGAGGACGAAGTGGTCCACCGCGGGCGCGAGCGCCTGCAGCATGCCCCGCCAGTCCTTGTCGGCCAGCACCGTGACCAGCGCGGCCACCGGGCGCGCCGGCGCCAGCTCCGCGAGCGTCGCCGCCAGCACCCGCGCGCCGTCGGGGTTGTGAGCGACGTCGAACAGGTAGCGGCCGGCCCACTGGAAGCGCCCCGGCAGGCGCACGGCGGCCAGCGCCGGCGCGGCCTCCGCGGCCGTCGTGCGCCACGCGGGCCCCGCCGCGTCCAGCATCGTGAGGGCGGTGGCGACGTTGTGCGCCTGGAAGCCGCCCAGCAGCGGCGTCACGAGCCGCGCGCGGCCGAACGGCGCCTCCAGGTCGAACGACGTCCCGTCGCGCCCCACGCGGACGTCGTGCACGGTGCACTCGGCCGCGACCTCGCGCACGGGCGCGGCACCGGCCGCGTGCGCCCGCGCCATCAGCACCGCCCGGATCTCCGGATCGAGCTCGCCCACGACGGCGGGCACGCCCGCCTTGTAGATGCCCGCCTTCTCCACCGCGATCTTCTCGCGCGTGTCGCCCAGCAGCTCCGTGTGATCGAGGCCGATGGCCGTCACCCCGGCGACGAGCGGCGCGACGACGTTGGTCGAGTCGAGCCGTCCGCCCAGCCCCGTCTCGACGACGGCGACGTCCACGCCGGCGCGGGCGAAGTGGTCGAACGCGAGCGCGGTCGTGATCTCGAAGAAGGTCGCGCCCACGCGCTCGGCCGTGGGCATCCAGCGGGCGAGGAAGTCGACGACCGCGGCCTCGTCGATCGGACGCCCCTGCACCACGATGCGCTCGCGGAAGTCGACCAGGTGCGGCGACGTGAAGCGCGCCACCCGATGGCCGCGCGCCCGCAGCACGGCCTCCAGCGTCGCGACCGTGCTCCCCTTCCCGTTCGTGCCGGCGACGTGGAAGACCGGCACCGCGAGGTGCGGATCCCCCAGCGCGCGCAGCAGCGCCCGGATGCGATCGAGGCCGTACCGGCTGGTGCCGCCGGTGCGCGCGAACAGCCGGGAGAGCGCGTCCTGGTAGGCGCCGGCGGGTGGCGACGCCACGGGAGACGGCAGGGTGACGGCGCTCAGGACGCCGCGCGAGGGGACGCGGCCGGCTTGCCCGTCATGTGGCGCAGCAGCTGGCCGACCGTCGCCTTGAGGTCGCGCCGGTGCACCACGGAGTCCAGCATCCCGTGCTCCAGCAGGAACTCCGCCGTCTGGAAGCCCTCCGGCAGGTCCTGCCCGAGCGTCTGCTTGATGACGCGCGGCCCCGCGAACCCGATCACCGCGCCCGGCTCGGCCAGGATGGCGTCGCCGAGCATCGCGTAGCTGGCGCTGACGCCGCCCGTGGTCGGGTTGGTGAGGATCGAGATGTACGGGATGCGGCGCTCCGCGAGCTGCGACAGGATCGCCGCGGCCTTCGCCATCTGCATCAGCGACAGCACGCCCTCCTGCATGCGCGCGCCGCCCGAGGCGGACACGATGATGAAGGGCTGCTTCTTCTCGAGCGAGCGCTGGCCGGCGCGGGCGATCTTCTCCCCCACCACGGAGCCCATCGAGCCGCCCATGAACGCGAAGTCCATGACGCCGACGTTCGTGGGGATGCCGCCCAGCGTGCCGCTGGCCGTCAGGATCGCGTCCGTGTCGCCGGCGTTGTTCTGCGCCTTCTTCAGGCGCGCGGAGTACTCCGGGAAGCCGAGCGGATCGGCCGAGCGGAGGCCGTCCTCGGTCTCCTCCCAGTCCTCGTCGAGGAGGATGTTGACGTACTCCACGGCGCGGATGCGACGATGGTAGTCGCACTCCGGGCACACGTTGAGGTTCCGGGCGAACTTCTCCCGGATGTCGGTGTGCCCGCACGCCTCGCACTTCTCCCAGGCGTCCGGCGGGATCTCGAGGCGCTCGCGGCGCGGGACGCGCGGCTTGCGCTCTTTACGGAACCAGGCCATAGCGGCGAAATGTCGGCAGAGCGGGCGGGCTGAGCAAGTGACCGCTGGCCGTCCGGCCAGTCCGCGCCCACCGATGCACGACCGGCGCCGCGGCGGTGGGACGGCCCGGCCGGCTCAGACCGCGAGGTGCTCGCCGCGCCCGCGCCCCTCGGCCGAGAAGCGCGCCAGCACGCCGATCGCCAGCCAGCTGATCAGCATGAACGATCCGCCATAGCTGAAGAACGGCAGCGGGATGCCCGTGATCGGCATCAGGTTCAGCGTCATCCCGATGTTCACGACGACGTGCACGAACCAGCTGGCGAGCAGCCCGAACGCCGCCAGGCTGCTGAACGCGTCGGTCGCGCGCGTGGCGATCCGCGTGCAGCGCAGCAGCAGCGCGAGGAAGAGCACGAGCGCCACGCACACGCCGATGAAGCCCATCTCCTCGCCCACGACGGCGAAGATGAAGTCGGTGTGCTGGGCCGGCAGGAACGCGAGCCGCTTCTGGGTGCCGAGCGTCCACCCCTTCCCGAACCAACCGCCGGAGCCGATGGCGACCTGCGACTGGATGACGTGGTAGCCCGACGCCCGCGGGTCGTTCATCGGGTCCAGGAACACCAGCAGGCGGCGCTGCTGGTACGGCTTGAGCGCGTCCCACAGCAGCGGCGCCAGCACGCCCATCACGACGTTGGCGACGACGAGCGTGATCCCCTCGGCCAGGAACGGCTTGTACCAGACGACGAGCGCCACCAGCAGCAGGAACCACGCGCCCCAGAGCGCGGTGTTGAACGAGAGCACGAGGCTCACCGCGGGGCTCGCGAGCAGCGCCAGCATCTGCCAGGGCACGCCGGCCCAGAACAGCATGGCGAACAGGATGCCGATGAACGCCAGCCCGGACCCGAGGTCGGGCTGCAGCATGATGAGCACCCACGGCACCGCGACCACGAGGACCGGCTGCCACAGGTCGAGCAGCGACTTGGGCTCCTCGCGGCGCTGCGTGAGGACGCGCGCGAGCATCAGCGCCGTCACCGGCTTGGCCAGCTCCGCCGGCTGGCCGAGGCGCACCCCGCCGATCGTCAGCCACCCCTTCACGCTGGCCGCCGTGCCGGCGCCCGACCCGAACACCAGCGTGACGATCAGCAGCACGAGCGTCAGCAGGTAGGCGGGCCACGCCACCCACTCGATGAAGCGCGCCGAGCCGCGGCTGACGAACAGCGCCATGCCGACGGCGAGCAGGAACCACGCGCCCTGCCGCAGCCAGGCGCCGGTGACGTACGTCGTGCCGACGTCCACCTGGCCGGCCGAGTAGACCATCGCGATGCCGTAGAGCGAGAGCAGCAGCGCGATCGTGATCAGCGGCCAGTCGAAGGCGACCCCACGCCTCATCGCTGCCCTCGCGGCGAGGCGGCGCCGCCGGCCGGTGCGGTGCCCTGCGCGCCGCTCGGCGCCGCGGGCGGGGTGGCCGGCGCCTCGGAGGCGGCGACCGTGCGCGCGCCGGAGAGGTCGTCGGTCATCGGCGGCGCGATGGTCGGCTTCTTCAGGTAGCGTTCGATGATCTTGGACGCGATGCGCGCGGCCGCGTAGCCGTGCTCACCGAACTCGAGGAACGTCGCGACGACGATCTTCGGGTCCTCCGCCGGCGCGAAGCCGACGAACCACGCGTGGTCCGGATACGGCGGCGCCTGCGCGGTGCCGGTCTTGCCGGCGATCGTCACGTTCTGGAGCGCCGCGCTCCCGGCGGTGCCGCGCGACGACACCACGCCCGCGAGCGCCGTGCGGATGCCCGCCATCTCGTCGGGCTTGAGCGTGAAGATGCGCTCCTGCTTGGTCGGCCGCTGCGCGAGCGACGGCCGCGACGCGATGCCGTTGTTCGCCAGCGCCGTGTAGAACTTGGCCATGTTGATGACCGTCTGCGCGTCGACGCCCTGCCCGATCGACAGGTTGAGCGCCTCGGAGTTCTTCACGTAGCCGCGCGGGAACTTCTTACGGAAGTACTCCGTGCCGGTCGGGAACTCGGGCTTCGTCTCGTTCGGCAGATCGATGTCGCTGCGCTCGGTGAAGCCGAGGCGCACGCCGCCCGCCACCAGCGTGTCGAGCGACAGGCGCATGCCGAGCTGGTAGAAGTAGACGTCGCACGACTTCTCGATCGCCTGCGCGAGCGTGACGTTGCCGTGGCCCTTCTTGTCCCAGCAGCGCCAGTAGCGGCCGTACCAGTAGCCGCCCGTGCAGGGCACGCTCATGCGGTCGTCCAGGTGGACGAGCCCCTTCTGCAGCGCGATGACCGACGTCGCCAGCTTGAAGGTCGACGCGGGCGGGTAGCGGCCCTGGATCGCCTTGTTGTAGAGCGGGCGCCGCGGGTCGTTGTTCAGCGAGTCGTAGTAGCTCTTCGGGATGCCGCCGGTGAAGCGGTTCGGGTTGTACGTCGGCGCGCTGTGGAGCGCGAGCACGCCGCCCGTCTTGGGGTCGATCGCCACCGCGGCGCCGAGCACCGTGTCGCCGAAGAGCTGCGCGGTGAAGCGCTGCAGGTCGAGGTCGATGTACGTGTGCAGGTCGGGGCCCGGCACCGGCTCCTGGTCGGCGCGCGCCTGCCCCGCCTCGCGCACCACGCGGCCGCGGGCGTCCACCTCGACGAAGCGATAGCCCTCCTGGCCGCGCAGGTTGTTCTCGTACTGGCGCTCGATCCCCTGCTTGCCGATGCGCATCCCCGCCTTGTAGTCGCGGAAGCGGTCGGTCGCGAGCTCGGTCTCGGAGATCTCGCCCGTGTAGCCGACGAAGGCGGCGACGACGGAGCTGTCGGGGTACCAGCGCTTGGGCGCGCTCTGGATGATGAGCGCCGGGAACTCCGTGCGATGCTCCTCGAGCACCGACACCTGCTGGAAGTTCGCGTCCGCGAGGATGACGGCCGGACGGGTGGGCGCGCGGTTGTAGCGGCGCACCGCGGTCTCGACGTCCTCGTCGCTGTAGGGGATGATCTCGTTCAGCCGCCGCAGCGCCGCGCGCAGCGAGTCCGGCGACGTCGCGACGATCGACACGGTGTAGCCGGGCAGGTTCTCGGCGATCACCTTGCCCGACCGGTCGTAGATGATCCCGCGCGGCGCCGGCAGCGGGACCTCGCGCAGCCGGTTGTCCTCCGCCTGCACCACCCACTCGGAGTGCTGCAGCACCTGGGCGCGGTAGAATCCGCTGCCGAGCAGGGCGAAGGCGACGACGAGCAGCAGCCGCGCGATGCGCGACCGGCGGGCGACGTCGTTGGGATGGAAGCTCACGCGAGGATCCGGCGGCGGCCGGGGATCAGGCCGAGGAACGGCCGAGGACCGGCCGCAGCACCAGCAGCAGGACGATCCCGGCGAAGGCGGTGACCGTGGCGGCGAGCGGCGACCACATCATCAGCTGCATCGCCAGCTCGGTGCCACGCACCCGACGCTCTGCTACCAGGTACAGCACGTCGAAGGTCCACTTCCCGCCGAAGAAGAAGAGCAGGCTCAGCGCCAGGTTGTCGGCGAAGAACACCGCCTTCAGCCACGACGCCAGGAACGCCACCGCGCTCAGCGCCAGCGCCCCGCTCCCGAAGGCGCTCGGCGTCAGCGCGTCGGCCGCCAGCCCGAGCAGCAGCCCGACGACGGCCGCCACGCCCGGGCGCAGCCGCACCGCCGCCAGCAGCGCGGCGATGACCAGGAAGTCGATGGGCGCGCGCCAGCCGAGCAGCGGGCGGAGCGTGAAGTGGAGCAGGACGAGCAGCGCCACCGCGCAGGTGACGCGCAGGAAC